>NZ_CDLUDY010000021.1:0-5179 GCF_975968855.1 Petrachloros mirabilis | reverse complement strand
TTGGTTTGGCGCAAGTATGGCCATGCCTTTGGCCGCAGCCACGTATTCGGAAGAAGGCAGTCCCAACAATGTCGTTCCAAGCCTGGCAACAGCGTCGAGGCAAGAGGATCGATCTTCTCCGCCAACTTCGGGGAATGGTGCAGCCTCGCCGAACCCCTGTGTGCCGTCGTCCAACGTGAGACGAATGAATAGGTTCTCCGCAGTAATACGAGATCCTGTGGCAACGACAAAGGGATCCTTCAGGGGTATATTAATGGGCCAATACTCAATCGCGTGAACTTTCGGATGCGTCCCGGCCATTGCAGGCGGCATCATAACGAGAAATTCATATTAGTGCCAATGTAGGGATGCGTGTATCCGCTTCTGAGCATGACTAGAGGAGAATGCCTTGAAAGGAACACTTTTGAGAGACTTCTACATTGCCGGAAGGGCGCTACAAACTTTGCCGAAAACAGGGAGGATTGAACGGCGAAAGGAAAAACGAATGGAAACCTGTTGCTTCAAGGTATTAATATGAATCGCAATGAATTACGCAGAAGTGTTCCTCACGCGTAGCGATCGTTGAGCCAGGGTAACGCCGTATTAGAGTAACCTCGGACCTCCCAAAACCCCTTCTCGTCCTTATCAGAAAACGTTATCTCCTTCACCCACTTGGCTCCTTTCCACGCGTAGCGTTTCGGGACGATCACGCGGACAGGGCCCCCATGTTCTTTTGAAAGAGGCTTGCCGTTCCATTTGTAGGTCAGGAGCACGTCGTCATCGTCGCATGCGTCCAACGGCAAATTGGTTGTGTAGTCGTCGTAAGATTTGAAGAGGACGAATTTCGCGAGTGTAAGGGGTTTCACGACGGAGATGATGTGTTTGAAACTTACCCCTTCCCATTCGTTGTCGTACCGGCTCCAAGAGGTGACGCAGTGAAAGTCCGATACATGTTTGAACTGAGGTTGGGATAGGAACTGTTCCCAATTCCAGGTAACGGGGTTGGTCACAAAACCGCCGATGGTGATTCTCCAATCCGAAAGCGCGATCTCCGGCTTGAAACCCAGATCGAGCACGGGAAAGGTTTCGACGAGGTGCTGCCCCGGCGGGAGCCGCTCGTCACCCTGCTCGAAGACTTCCCGTTCCTCTCCGCCGCGCCGTGCCTTGGCCCACTGCTCTTTGGTTTTCGTTAAACGAGTTGATTCATCCATAACCGGCCTCCTTCTAGAGAGTAGGGCAGAAGGAGGTCGGATGACAAGATGGAATCAACTTTTACGAGAGAGGCGGATTGTTGACTGACTCGGCATTCAAGAGCGGATCAATCATAGCTTGAAAATCGGAGACAGTCTGTGCGCCAACCATTGGCCGTCCGTTGATGAAAAAGGTCGGTGTGCTGGAAATCCCTAGCCGCATAGCGTCTTGCATGTCATTGAGAATTTCCTTGCGATGGCGGCCAGAACTCAAACATTTGGTGAACGCCTCTTCCGGAAGTCCCACCTCTTTTGCCAAACCTGAAAAATCCCAACCCCTTCCGGCCGATTGCCGCTCAAACAGCAGATCGTGGTATTCCCAAAACTTCCCTGATTCATTAGCACACTGGGCTGCTTCGGCTGCTGGCGCTGCATCTGAATGATTAGGACCTGGATAATCCCGGTAAACGATCCTGATCTTTTCTCCATACAGGCGTTGGAGAACTTTCAATACGCCCACGCTCTTTTGGCAGTAGGGACATTGGAAGTCTGAAAATTCCACGATCGTAATCGGGGCATCTGCCGGGCCGACGGAGGGATCGTCATCGACACTGACCGGGAGAACAGGTGATTCTAGGGGAGTAAATGATGTGCTGATGTCCGCCTTGCGTCGAAGGGAGACTAGAAGTGCTTGGCGAATTCTCGCTTCCTCTTGAATGTCCTGCATGACATCCTGCCCTGATCCCTCGTCCGATCCGGCCACAGTCACCCTTCGGACTGCAGCGGGCATATCCGCCATTTTCATAATCGTCTCCGATTTGGAGGCTTTCTTCAGTAACTCGGAAACAGTGATGTGTTGTCGCGAAGCCTCTTGTTCCAACAGCACATCCTCAATCTTCCTTTGAAGTGTGCGTTGTAGCAATTGGTCGCGCTGTTGATCCACTTGATAGAGAGGCAAGGCCGCAGCCTGCTCCACGTCATGGAGTGTGATGGTATGGCTGCCGACTGTCGCAACGACTGTGGAGGAGGAAACTGGCGCGCTTCCGGAGCCAGGCTGAGTTTGTGATGCCAGCAATGTGGCTGTTGCGAGGAAGGCGGTAACAAGGCCAACGCCAGCCAATCGTAAAGTTGTCCTGATAGGCAGTGCCATAGTCTCGTCCTTTCCTAGCTCGATGGGCGATACGTTCTCGAATCGAAGACCGAACGAGGTCTTCAGTCATAAAGAGTCATGGCTTGAAGTGTCCCATCGAACGTCGCAGATGGCTATCCCTCAACCGGTGGGGGATAGGCACCTACGAGCGAGGAATATCACGCTGTCTGGAGTTTGCCCAAGCAATTCCGCGCAATCAGTAAATTTGAAAAAGCCCGGTGCAAGGTGAATCGTTGCAGCCGGGTTCTTCGGTGATGTTCATCTCAAGGAATACCACCACTGTATAAGGCTTGCCCCTCCGTTGTTGGTATAGGCGCGAAGACCTTTTCATATTAGTCTGAGTCATGGATGCCGCTGAAAGAAGCCAGATCCAAAATGCTTGTAATTTCGGAACAATCCATCAAAACGGTTGAAGCCGATGTGCCAAGGACATAGTTCATGAAGTGGTTCGAATATTTCTATAGCGATGCAGTAGCAGTCCCTCTCTCACTAATTCTATTAGCGGCGATTGGTTTGCTTAGTTGGAGGAAAAAGGGGCATCAGGTCATATTGGCCCTAACCCTTTTTCTTTACGCACGCTACTTGTTATGGAGAGGGCTATACACGCTGAACACGGGAGATTGGACCAGCCTTCTGGTGAGTTGGGCAGTCTATACAGCTGAAGCGTATGCCTTTGTTCAGGTCCTGCTCTTTGCCTATCATGCATGGTCTCCGCTCGAACGCAGGCCGGTGCCGATACGGCGCTATCCCGCCGTCGATATTTTTGTGACAGTAGTCAATGAGCCGTTGAACATCCTTCGCCGCACCTTGGTCGGCTGCATCAATCAGGACTATCCTAAAGACCGAGTTCGGGTCTACGTACTCGATGATGGTCAAAGAGATGATGTGAAGTCCTTAGCAGAATCGATGGAATGTGGGTATATCCGCAGACCTGATCGGCAACATGCCAAAGCAGGCAATCTGAATCACGCGCTTCAAGTGACGTCGGGAGAGATTATCGCAATCTTCGACGTCGACCATGTTCCGACGTACGCTTTCTTGAAAGAGACGGTCGGATTTTTTCAGGACGCCAAAGTTGCGTTTGTGCAAACGCCGCATCATTTTTACAACTCCGACATCTTTCAAAAGAATTTGCAGCTTGAAGGGGTGTTGAAGAATGAGCAAGCGTTGTTCTATCGCGTGCTTCAGGCTGGCCGTGACCATCACAATAGTGCTTTCTTTGCGGGAAGCTGTGGCTTGTTTCGCCGTCGTGTCTTGATGGAAGTCGGCGGGTTCCGCACAGAAACCGTGACGGAAGACATTCACACGAGCATGGTCGTCCATGCCAAAGGCTATCGGTCATGCTACCTCAATAAGGTTCTCGCCGCGGGGTTGATGCCGGAAACCTTCGAAAGTTCCATGAAACAACGGATACGATGGGCGATGGGCCATGTCCAAATCCTCTTTCAGGCAAATCCTTTTACAATGCGCGGGCTCAGTATCCCCCAACGCCTCGGGTACTTTGCCTCAATCTTCTATTTCCTTCACGGGATTCCAAGAGTCGTTTGCCTGGTCGCCCCGTTGTTTGCGTTACTTCTTGGGATCATCCCTGTGACAGCCGATGTGCCGTCTCTGGTCAACTTTTTCGGGTCCTACTATGTGGCGACATTGGTCATGCTGAGAACCGTTAGTCGGGGAACAAGAAATGCGTTTTGGTCCGATATTTATGAAACGGCCGACAGCGTTGCTCTGAGTTGTGCCACGCTCAAGACCGCACTGAGGCCTTGGAAGAAGCGGCCGTTCGTTGTCACCCCGAAGGGTGTGCCTCAAGAAACTCGTGGTTTCTCCCGATTCTCGTTTGTGATTCCTCACTTAGTGATCATGGGACTTCTTGTCGCAGGAATAGTCACGGGCCTCCGCCTGTGGCTGGCAGGGGTTATCCTGCCCGGTTTAGAGGTCAGCCTTTTTGGGGGTTCGTCAATCTCGTTCTGATTGGCGTCGCTATTTTGGCAGCTGTAGAGCTCCCAGAATGGCGAAAAATCTTTCGCATCAAGCGGCGGATGCCATGTGAATTGATTGCCGGAGAAGAACGGCTTAGCGGTACTGTCGAGGACATCAATGAAACAGGTGTGCTCATTCGGTCGAATCGGCAAGTGTTGGTCGGGGAAGACAGCGTCCTGTTCAGCGTCGTTAGCTCAGCAGGTGAGCGCCTCACCGTTGAAGGGAGGATCTGCCGTCAAAAGGTTTTGTCTTCAAATATCTTTGAGATAGGTCTGAACTTTATCGACATCGATCGCAAAACAACCGATTCATTAATTGCGGCGACGTTTTCCGATCATCACCACTGGAATCAACCCCAGGTCGAGCCAGGGATATTTCGCAGCCTGTGGTCGATCATCCGCGTGTTCCGGATGGTCTTTGCGAATTCAAGAAGGTCACATCGGTATCAGCGGCGCGGGACTTTTGAACAACCATGCCGAATGGAATGCCAAGGCCGAACGGTGCAGGGAACTGTGGGGACGATTTCAAAGAGCGGACTTTCAGCCAAGTTCGCAGGAACGGTTGATTTGATAGGTGAACATGGAACGTTGCATGTAGAATGTTTGTCATTCAAGGTCCGACGATGCTGGGTGATGCAGTGCGAAGCAATGGTCGTGGCAGGCTTTGCAATCGAACGCGTAGACAAGGGAACAGAGCAATGGCGAAAAATCACGTCACTTGCGGCATAGCCCTGTTTGCGGTCCTGCTGTGGCCTGGAACTGGTATGGCTGGAGACGTCTTTACCGGCTATCAAATCGATCATCAGGGACAATATTATTCATATCTCGGAGTTCGAACGCCTATCACTCCAGGAGAGTCGAAACTCCAACCATTTATTCAG
>NZ_CDLUDY010000020.1:0-3469 GCF_975968855.1 Petrachloros mirabilis | reverse complement strand
GCCAAACTACACCAAATTCCCGGCATTATGCAGGCCAGCCAAAAGGACGGGATGCAGACGATGGACATGGCGCTCGTCGACCTTGCAACACGGGGCATTGTGACGAAAGCCGAGGCCCAATCACGCAGTATGAACCCGAATCTGTTCGGGGCCTCTGCCTTCAGTGGAGCGGCTTAACATTTTCGAACAACCGAAACGAGGATCCGTATGGACGTTCGCACGCTGCTCAAAGTGATGGTCGACCAAGAAGCATCGGACATGTACTTGACCGTCGATGCCCCACCGACCTATCGGGTTCATGGCTCAACCACCGCCGCCAACATGCCGCCATTTACCAACGAACAGCTGGAGGCCTTAGCCCTGGCCTTGATGCGTGGTCAGCAGCGAGGGGAATTCGAAGAAAAGATGGAAATGAACTTGGCTCTGTACTACAAAGAGCTGGGTCGTTTTCGCGTCAACATCTTCCGCCAGCGAGGCAATGTCGGGCTCGTCTTTCGGCACATCAAAGCCGAAATTCAAACAGTCGAACAGCTTGCTCTTCCCCCCATCGTCAAAGACGTCGCCATGACCAAGCGAGGACTCGTTTTGGTCGTCGGCGCGACGGGATCGGGTAAATCGACAACACTCGCCGCGATGATTGATCACCGGAATTCGATCCATCCCGGGCACATCGTCACCGTCGAGGACCCGATCGAGTTCGTTCACAATCACAAAAGGTCGCTCATCACCCAGCGGGAAGTCGGATTTGACACCTTGTCGTTTCAGAACGCCTTAAAGAATACGCTACGCCAAGCACCGGATGTCATTCTCATCGGCGAAATCAGAGATACAGAAACCATGGAAGCCGCAATCACTTTCGCGGAAACCGGACACCTCTGCATCGGCACCCTGCACTCGAACAATGCAAACCAAGCGATTGAGCGCATCATGAACTTCTTCCCGGTCGAGCGCCACGCGCAAATTTATCTCCAGTTGTCGCTGAATCTCAGAGCCATTATCTCCCAGCGGCTTATTCCATCGACAGACGGCAAACGCGTGCCGGCATTGGAAATCATGATGGATACGCCGCGCGTCAAAGATCTGATCAAGAAGGCCGAGGTCGATACGTTGAAGGAGGCCATGGAGCAAGGAATTGATGAAGGCTGTCAAACATTCGACTACGTGCTCCTCCAGCTCTACAAAGAAGAGAAGATCTCACTGGAGCAAGCGCTCATCAACGCCGACAGCGCCAACAATCTTCGACTGAAGATCAAGCTCGAAGGGCTGAAAGGCGACGAAGCTGTCAATGCTCTCCTGGACAAAAAATCATCCGGACCTGGTGAAAGCGCTTTCAAGATTCAAGGAGGAAGTTCGAGCAACGTCACCCCGCTCCGAAAACGCTAGAGCAACTTTGCTCTGAGTATCTACGTCATTCGCCTGCTATCACCCGGATGGCTCGTCAGTTCGTGGAACCGAGACCTCCCTCCTTTTGTCTCTCCAGGTAGAAAGCAATCTTTTCCAAGCCCAGTGCACTCAACTTCGTGCCATACCATGTCGGCATCGTGTCCGGCGGATAGCCAGGTACGATAAAGACGCCCGGCTCGACGACCGACTCAATCACATATTCGCGGACAGTTTTAGCCCGGCCTTGGTACAAGGGATCCCGCAATCGATTCACTCCCGTCGTGCCTAACAAGAGCGGAGGACCAACCCGGCCTTCCGCCCCATTTATGCCCGGGATCATATGACATACTGGGCAACCGGCTTTGATAAAAATGGCCTCGACGGCTTCCTCGCCCGTGACCAGTGGTACGGACTCGGGAACCAACGAAACACTCGCCTGGGGAGTGACGGCTGGAGAAGGTTCTTTGGCGCTGCGAAACGCCCAGATCAAGCCGATAGCCAAAGCGGCCAAGACCAGAACGCTAACCATTCGGTCCGTCATTGAGTGAAAATTGGTAGACTCCTCAAAACCGCAGGGATGAAACTCCCAGTGTGCGTTGAGAAAGCAACTTACACAGATATTCCAAGTAGAGTCTCCTACTTGGCCGGAGTCATGGCACAGCGAAACCCGATCGTCCGATCTTCAAATTCGGGATCCGCTGAAAATCGAGCAGTGACACGCAAAGCCGCCGGCAAGTCGGCCCAAGATCCCCCACGAATCACACGTTTCTCACCTTTTGATGGTCCGGACGGATTCTTATCAGGACTCTTCTGGTAGTATTCACGGTCATACCAGTCAGCAACCCACTCAGCGGCGTTGCCGGCCATGTGAAAAAGACCATAGGGGCTCTTACCCCCTTCCTTCAACCCGTGTCGTACACTCATCCCTTCAAGTCCGCTTTCTACAGGAACCAGGGTAATCGCTTCGCTAACCCACACTCCCCTATTGTAGTTCGCGATGTCGACAAACGGTTGCATGTGCCCCCAGGGATACCTCCTGCCATCCGTTCCCCTGGCTGCCTTTTCCCACTCCGCTTCTGTCGGAAGCCGTCTTCCAGCCGATTGGCAATAGGCCGCCGCGTCCGTCCATTTAATCCCCACAGCTGGACGATCTCCCACTGCCGTAGCCGCTTCCTCATCCCACGTTGGAGGTGAATCACGATGCTTCGCTTCTAAAAACGTACCATAACGGGTCATTGTGACTTCGTATAGATCGATGTAATAGGCATCAAGCGTAACGGTGTGCTCCGGTCGCTCGTTCGGCAACCCATCGTTCGTTCCCATCGTAAAAGGTCCGGCAGAGATCAAGACCATCGGCGCTCCATCTTGTCCTTTTATGGTTTCAACGGCAGGAGCTTGTCCATCCTGTGCCGACTGAGCAGGATCCACAACAAGCGAGAGTACTGCGGTAAACAAGATGGCCGGAAACCAATGCAACCTGCTCCGTGTTTCCATAATCCCTTCCTTTCTCAAGCTTGAGCAGACGAATAGACCTCCGCACCGCCTGGTCAGTCTACCCAGCTTGAAGCACAAACTCAATGGAATGAACCGGATGGGTTACAGTTTTGCCGGTGGAACGATTGAAGGGCATGGTGTCCCACCTTATTGCCAATTGGAACCCCCTCCTCCACTGGCTTGGTGAGGTTAAGTTACTGAAGGAAACTTTCCTCCCAGAGGCATTGACCAATAAAAAGCGCCAGCTTCTAGCCGATTTACCTGCTCCTAGCTAATCCCTCTTGTGTTTGGAATCAGGATGCACAGGGGGCGACAGGTCGGGAACCGACATTGAACGGATGACCCGCGGTTTAGGAATTACCCCTGATCCAACCTCAGACCACCTAACCCCACAAGAAACCACAACACAGGGCCCTCCCGACATGGGGCCAGATGGGGCTGGTTTGTCCTGTCCTGGTAGCAGCGTGGTAGCAGACTCGATAGGTCCTGATGGCTCGTCGGGTCAATCGCGATCAGGTCCAGGGAATTAGAGACGGAATGAGGTGCGGAAGCGGTGGCCCCAAAAAAAACAAACGCGGAGAAGATCGCGTCG
>NZ_CDLUDY010000019.1:0-7794 GCF_975968855.1 Petrachloros mirabilis | reverse complement strand
TCGTCGAGAAACTCAGGACCTTGAGGATCTTCTCCGACGAGGCAGGAAAGATGAATCGATCGCTGAGCGACATCGGGGGATCTATATTGCTGGTGTCCCAATTTACCCTTCTGGCCAAAACTCGGCCGACGCCCATTCCTCGTATTGGCCAGAAGGGTAAATTGGGACACCAGCAATATAGATCCCCCGATGTCGCTCAGCGATCGATTCATCTTTCCTGCCTCGTCGGAGAAGATCCTCAAGGTCCTGAGTTTCTCGACGATGAAGCGCCCGTCCGATTCCCCGTCACCTTTCGCCACCCCGAGCAACACTAGCAGTCCTTCGCCGATCTTGCCGACCACTCGGCCATCAACTTCCACGGAAGCCCGTGTCACCCTTTGAATCAAAGCCCTCATGACTTCCGTTCCCTCCGGCAAATTCTTGAGAGCGAGCCCTCCAGAGCCAACAAGCGTCGTTTGGCAGGAAGCCCGCATGAGAAACCTCCCAACGAGCCGTCGTGAGCCACGATACGATGACAAGGAACCACGATCGGCAATGGATTGGCACCGACAGCTCCGCCGACTGCCCTGGCATAACGTCGTCCGCCGATGGAAGACGCCAGTTCCCGATACGATCGAAGTTGACCGTAGGGCACGGTCTGTAGTGCCTTCCACACACGCTGTTGAAATATCGTCCCCTGCGACAGATCGATTGGAAGATCGAAGGACTTCCTCGTTCCTGCGGCATATTCGTTTATCTGCTGTTTCGCCCGACGAAGCCGCGGTGAATCCCTCTCCTCCAGGCATCCATCGGAAATGGCTCGAAGGCTCCCTCCTGCCTCTGCCTTCGAGGCCTTCGAAAAGACGATGGCTGCTATACCGCCCGCAGATTCGGCGATTCCGACCCAGCCGAGGCTCGAGTGAAAGAATACCGCCCTGCTCATCGATCTTCCTACCTTCCCAGCATACGGCCGAATTTCTTGCGAACCATGTCCCACACCAATTCCAATTCCTCTGAGCGCAGGAGCGCGTGGACTCCGAGATACCCACACACACTCAGCCCGATCGCAACGGTTAACATGACGGACTTGGCAATCCATTCATCGGGATGGGTCCAGACTCGCGCCTCTGCGACCCAGAGACAGGACGCGACCAGCGGAAGGCACGCGATCAACACACGGAAGGCCGAACGGCCAACTGATCTCCACTCCACACCGCCTAACCGACGATTCAGCACCGCCACCAAAATCCCGCCATTGACCATAGCGGCCAGTGCCGTCGCCAAGGCCAGACCCGCCGCACCCAACGGCGACATGAGCAGCAGGGAGAAGACAATGTTCGCGACCACCGCAATGGCGGCCGAGATTGCCGGTATCTTCGTGTCTTGCAGCGAGTAAAAGGCCGCCACAATAATCCGTACGCCGCCGAATGCCCAGAGACCGACCGCATAACAGAGCACAGCCATGGCCGTTTCGGCTGTGTCATTCGCATTGAAGGTTCCGTGTTCAAAAAACAGATGCACGATCGGCTGGCGAAGAAAAATAAGCCCCAGCATCGCCGGCAACATGATGAACACGATCATCCGTAAGCCGAATCCCAGTGTCGTGCGGAGTTCATCCAACGCGCCCCGAGCGGCCTGCGCAGACAGTGTTGGCAAAATCGCCATGGCCAGTGCCACGCCGAAGATCCCGAGGGGAAACTGGATCAACCGCATACCGTAAAACAGATAGGTGGGAGCTCCGGTAATAAAGGACGCGAGTATTGTGCTTACCGTCAAATTGATTTGCGTCACGGACATGCCGAGCAGAGATGGCACCATCAATTGGCCCATACGACGCACGCCCGGATGACCCGGTTCGAATCGCCACCCGAAGAGCAAGCCACGAAGCTTGAGACTTGGGAGCTGCATCGCAAACTGCGCGGCGCCACCCGCGACGACGCCGATCGCAACTCCGATGATCGGCTGCTGCAGCATAGGGGAGAGAAACAGGGCGCATCCGATGACGAAAATGTTTAGAAACAGAGCGGCACATGCGGGCGCCGCGAAGGCGCGAACGGAATTCAAGACCCCCATTGCAACGGCTGCAAGGCTGATGAACAGAAGATAGGGAAACATGACGCGGGTCAAAAGGGTGGTGAGCGCTAATTTCTCAGGAGATTCATGAAAGCCGGGGGCGAGGGCTTGGACAAGCCAGGGCGCTGCGAGGATGCCGACGAGTGTGACGAGCGTGACGAGTGTGAGCAAGGTCGTGAAGGCCGCGCTGGCCAGCTCCCAGGCCTCCCGTTTTGACTTCAACGTATGATACTCGGTGAAAACGGGAATGAAGGCGGAGGACATCGAACCTTCTGCAAAGAGTTCGCGCAACAAACTGGGAATACGGAAGGCGACAAAGAAGGCATCCGCCGCCGGGGTTGCCCCGAAGAGGCGAGCGAGCACCATGTCACGAATGAATCCCAGGATTCGACTGGAAAAGGTCGCGATGCCGATCACTCCGGCGGCCTTCACAACCGAATGGTTTTCGCCTTGAGTTGAATCAGACAGGACGGTGGGCTCGGACATGGAACCGGATTCTAGCGGAACGGTGACGGGCAGTCTATCGAAGTGCGCATAATCGATTTAGCACCGGTCGATAGGGCAATTCGTCGGCATGGCCACCTGCCGTTACCGGATAGGAACGGCCTAGGGTAGCGCTGCAACGAAAATGGTGGTGGATTTCGACAAGGAAATCTTTATCCAGATAGGCAAACTAAAACTTCACGGGAATAGTCGGCACGTCCAGAGACCTTTGGAGATGTTCGGCTGCCTGGGCCTGTACGAAGGCCAGCAGTCGCTTGTTCTCCTGCGCGGCGCGAAGAAACTTGAAGGCGATGCCTCTCGTGCTGATCGAGCGCACCATCGCGGCCACCTCCAACGGCTGCTCTTGATGGCCCGTGGCGATTTCCAAATAGAAGATGTCGTCGATGCGCACCTGCGTTTCGCTCTTGATAATGCACCCGCCCATCGAGAGATCCAGCACAGTTCCTTCCCCTCGAACTTTTCCTCCTGAAAAAGACAGATAGAGCCGCACCGGTATTCTCAAGTGTTCGCGACGATCGATGGGAGGACTCTGATCGTTCAACCCGATGCGGGAAGCCAGGAACCGGCAGCTGCAACGGTGACAGGTAAAGGGAGATACCATGAAAAGCGAGACAATGCGCTCGCTGATCGACAGAGGGCGAGATCTCCGCACGCTCTCATGACGACATTGGGGACAACGTAGCAGTCGACCCATTGAGCAGCAACCTCACGATCCGTATCAATGCATGCAGCACCCTTGGAACATCGGCGAAAAGAGGCTGCCGTTGTCGCAATACTCAGATTCGGGATAGTGTTCATCGTTGGGCATGCCATCTGATCTGTCAAGAAAACAACAGGTTTCGGATGGCCTGCAGAGAGAAAGAAACTCGGTGTTCAGACGGACTGATTAATGCGATTCGGCGTGGGGATCGGACTGGATGCCGGTCTGGTGGCCTGGTTCGGCAATCGTCGCCCTGAGAAATTCGCGATTGAGCAGTGCGATGAACCGGACGCTGATGGACTTCGGGCAGACGGCTTCACACTCATACTGATTGCCACAAGACCCGAACCCTTCCCGATCCATGGCCCGCACCATGTCCTTGGCTCGTCTGGGTCGCTCAGGATCGCCCTGCGGCAGCATGGCCAGGTGCGAAACCTTCGCGGCAGCGAACAGCATGGCCGACGCATTCTTGCAGGCCGCCACGCAGGCGCCGCAGCCGATACACGAGGCCGCGTCCATTGCCGTTTCCGCCTGATCCTTTCCGATCAACAAGACATTTCCATCAACCGCACCGCCCGTATTGACCGAAACGTATCCGCCGGCTTGCATGACACGGTCCAACGCGCTCCGGTCAACCACGAGATCTTTGATGACGGGAAACGCCTTGGCTCTCCAAGGTTCGATCGTAATCGTCGCTCCATCAGTGAAACGCCGCATATAGAGTTGGCAGGTGGTGATCCCCCGGTCCGGCCCGTGTGGGATACCGTCGATCACCAGCGAGCAACTGCCGCAAATGCCTTCACGACAATCGTACTCGAACGCGATCGGCTCTTCCCCTTTCAACAACAGGCTCTGATTCACCACGTCCAGCATTTCAAGAACGGACATGTCCGGACTCACATCCTTCGCCTGATAGGTCACCAGTCGACCTTTCTCTGATGCTTCCACTTGTCGCCAGATCTTGAGCGTAAATTTCATAGATCCTGAGCCCTCATACCCACCGTAGTCATCAGTGCTCGTTCCGGCTCCTTACACTTCGCTTCTCACCTTTCACTCCTATTGATAGCTCCTGGTCGAAGGCTTGACGAATTCGAACAACAGCGGCTCCTTGTGTAGTACTGGCAGGCTATTCGGGACATACTCCCACGCTGCAACATAGGCAAAGGTGCCGTCATCGCGCAGCGGTTCCCCTTCAGGAGTCTGATACTCTTCACGAAAATGCGCGCCGCACGATTCTTCGCGATGAAGCGCATCGCGACAGAGAAGTTCCGCAAATTCCAAAAAATCCGCAACTCGCCCCGCATATTCCAACGCCTGGTTGAACGCTTTTCCCGATCCCAGTACGGCCACATCATGCCAGAATTCCTCACGTAAGGGCGGGATGGTCTGCAGCGCATGTTTCAAGCCCGCATGGTTTCGTGCCATTCCACATGCGTTCCACATGATGTGCCCCAGCGCCCTATGAAATGAGGCAGCCGTCCTCTTCCCACGCCCCGCAAGCAGTCGTGTGATCCGGCTCGTCACACGATCTTCAGCCGCCCGTACGTCTGCATGGTCGGGGGAAATCGGTATGTTCTTCGTAGTAGCCAGATAATGGCCGATGGTGTAAGGCAGAATGAAATAGCCGTCCGCCAACCCCTGCATCAACGAGCTGGCTCCCAGCCTGTTTGCACCATGATCGCCGAAATTAGCCTCCCCGATGACGAAGAGCCCTGGAATCGTGCTCATCAAGTTGTAATCGACCCAGAGTCCTCCCATTGTATAGTGCGGTGCGGGATAGATACGCATCGGCACCTTGTAGGCATCTTCGCCGGTGATCAGCTGATACATATCGAAGAGGTTGCCATAGCGCTCATGTATGACCTCCAAACCCTGTTCCGCAATGGCATCCGCCAGATCGAGATATACGCCATGGCCCCCCGGCCCCACTCCGAACCCTTCGTCGCACTGTTGCTTCACGGCACGGGATGCTACATCGCGCGGCACCAGATTGCCGAAACGAGGATAGCGGCGTTCCAGAAAATAATCCCGTTCCGATGCTGGAATTTGCTCGGGCGAGCGCGAGTCACCCGGCTGCTTCGGCACCCATAATCGCCCGTCGTTCCGCAGCGACTCGGACATCAGCGTGAGTTTGGCTTGATATTCTTCGCTTGGAGGAATCGCCGTCGGATGAATTTGCGTGAAACTGGGATTGGCGAAGGCCGCGCCTTGTCTCCACGCTCGGTACGTCGCGGTCACGTTGCTTCCGCTCGCGTTTGTCGAAAGGAAATAGATATTGCTATAGCCGCCGGTCGCTAAAACCACTGCTTGCGCGAGATAGGTCTCGATGGCTCCGGACACCAGATCGCGCGTGACAATGCCCCGCGCATGGCCATCGATGACGATCAGGTCCAACAGCTCCGTCCGAGGATGCATCGTGACTTGACCACGCTCAATCTGCCAGGAGAGCGCTGAATACGCTCCTAGGAGCAATTGCTGTCCTGTCTGACCGCGGCAGTAAAAGGTTCGAGAAACCTGCACACCGCCGAACGACCGATTTGACAACTGGCCACCGTATTCGCGTGCGAACGGAACGCCCAGCGCGACGCATTGATCGATGATCTGAGTGCTGACTTGCGCAAGCCGGTACACATTCGCTTCGCGTGAGCGGAAATCACCGCCTTTAATTGTATCGTAGAAGAGCCTGGCGACACTGTCCCCGTCATCCTGATAATTCTTCGCCGCATTGATTCCGCCTTGAGCAGCAATGCTGTGCGCTCGGCGCGGGCTATCGTGAAAGCAAAAACAATCTACTTGGTAACCGAGTTGCCCAAGCGTGGAGGCCGCGCTGGCTCCGGCCAAGCCGGTTCCGACAACAATGATGTTGATATGGTGTTTGTTATTGGGGCTTACTAATTTTTCACTGAACCGATGGCGGTCCCACTTCGTTTCGAGCGGTCCTGAAGGGATCTTGGGATCAAGAACGATCATTGATGTACAACTCCAACGGCGATTGCCAAAACGATGGCGCTGTTTCCCACAGCCACCGATAGGGCCACTGCAGGACCTGCTCCCCTGAACAGCCGATCAAGCAACGGATGCTCCATGCCCAACGTCTGCAAACTGCTCGACAACGCATGGCTCAGATGAAGACCCAGTATGACCTGCCCTATCAAATAGATCACAACGAACAACGGATTCTGGAAAGCATGCACGACTTTGCCGAAAACATCCCGATAACCTTGAGCATCCAGCTGGTCCGAGAACGAGGGATCAATCCAACCGGCCGTCAGATGCATGAGATGGAACACAACGAAGAACAGCAGCAAGCTGCCCGTCAGGGTCATGGTGCGAGAGGCCAATGAAGCCTGCCTATATTCACGAACCGCGTAGCCCACTGGACGAGCGCGATGATTCTGTATGGCCAGCCGGGCAGCCAGAACGATGTGCACGCAGACGATACCGAGCAGACCCATCCTCGCCGTCCAGAGCAGGATTGGCATTTCACGAAGGAACGCGGCGTACCCGTTGAGCGCCGCAGCCCCCTGGAACACCTGCAGATTGCCAAGCATGTGGAACACGACGAACACGGCCAGACCAACTCCCGAGAAGGCGACGATGATCTTGCTGCCGATGGAGGTGAGAATATGGCCGAAGGAACGGATCATATCCGAGGCTCCACATGAAGACTGTGAGTATCCTTGTACCCTCCTTAGTGGCAGACCTCAAGTGGGGCTCATTTCACAAACTGCACGAGATGAGAGCGATCACATCTGCTCGGAAATGACGGAAGCTCGGCCGGCTAGATATCCGGTAGCCCAAGCCCAGTGGAAATTGAAGCCGCCGATACGACCGTCGCAGTTCAGTATTTCTCCGACAAAATAGCACCCTGGAATCACCCTCGACTCCATCGTCCGGTAGTTAATTTCCTCCAAGGGGATACCGCCAGCCGTCACCTCGGCAAAATTCCAGCCACGCTCTCCTTTAACGGGAAAAACAAACCTCGTAAGAGTGGTAATCAACCGCTCACGATCGGCACGACGTACCTGGGCGGTCGCTTGCTGCGGCTCGCAACTCACATGCCGGCACAACGCAACGGCAAAACGTTCGGGCAGGAGCAGAGCCAACGTCTTGACGACCGACCGCCGAGGATGACGCACAGCTTCGTCATTGAACCAGGCCTTCACTTGCTCCTGGGTCTGAGACGGAAGAAAATTACCGATAAGCTCTGCTGAATCGCCACGCTCCCGCGCCAGGGTCCAGAATCGGCTCACGTCCATGACGACCGGGCCGCTGATTCCGAAGTGCGTCCAGAGGAGACTGCCCGTGCGAGCATCGATATCTTTGCCATTCACTCTTACGGTCAGTTCCACACCTTGCGACAGTCCTGAGAGGGATCGGTGAAACATCCATGGTTCGAGCACCAGCGGCACGAGCGCCGGAACCCTGGGAGTAAGAGAATGGCCCAACCGTTTCGCAAGGGTGTACCCGAATCCGTCACTGCCTGATTTCGGAAGTGAGCGCCCTCCTGTAGCCAGAACGATCTTCCCCACGCGTTC
>NZ_CDLUDY010000018.1:0-4759 GCF_975968855.1 Petrachloros mirabilis | reverse complement strand
GTCTCATAACCCTTGGCGCGAAGCGGACAGGGAAGCTCAGTGCGGGAAGGAGCAGCCAACAAGGCTGCAATCCAGCTGGTGGAAGTCCAGCCGTGTCAATTGCCCATGTCGGACACGTAGCGATGCCACATCTCGGAGTGGGTACCACCCGGGCGATGCGTGGTGTAAATGGCCCGGCTGCCCGGCAGAAGCCGCGGTAGGTGCAGCCTGGGGGCCTAGCGAGCGTAGGAGCCTGAAGGTGAACGAATGACTGCAGCCCCGAAATTGGGCTCTCTGTGGAAGCTGCAATGCAGGGATAGTTTCGTGTGCCGAACGCGTTTCCCGTGGCGTGAGGCCGGAGTTCCTGGGGAAGAAATGGGTGAGAGCACCCAGGGAACATGGCGGGGTATGGGTCCAAGCGCCTACGCAAGGATTGCAGAGATAATGTTGGGAAGGACCATCTCCCAGCAGGGACTGGCGACAACCTGCGAAGACCTGTCGTATAAGGTCGAAATCGGCGGGAGGGATTTGGTCTGGCGCATGAGCCCGTAGGAGCGAAGAAGAAGGGGTAACACCCTTTGAGGCGGCGCAGGACGTCGCCCCGGCGGAGGTAACACCCGAGCCGGGCAAAGGGGCTCTGGGTACCCGGCGGTTCCGAGAACTCTGACCGCATCCAGACGCTGAGCTGGAAGTCATGTGGAAAGGTATCGGAATGAGGGTGTAGGTAAACCGTGCAGTCTTGGGTGGATGTGAGCCGGCACTTAAGCCTTGGCCTGTACGGGAAGACCTGCATCCGGAAAATGGCGTGCAGGGCCGAGGTCAGAACCGGACTCTGGAAATCGGACTGTCCGGGATCGTAGGGGGGCATGCGGAAACGTAAGCTATGGTGGAACTAGGAACCCGCCGCACAACCGAAAGGGTGCGTGTCGGAAACTCTCCACCTAACGCTACTGCGCGCCGCATTTCTATCCCGACATCTGCACGCTGGGTTTGATGTGGCGGGAGCTGGAAACGGAGCTATGGGACGGATTGAGGCACCGGCACATGGCGAAAGCCGCCGGAAACGGCTACTCCCCATCCCCTAAGGCCACCGCGCCAGTTCTCGACCCTACCGCTAATCAACAGATTTGAAGGCTGGCAAAACTGTTTGTTAGAAACACACGTTCGGGCTGCTCATCTCAGCGCTTCCCACACTCGGGCGAATACAGCATCGGGTGTCTGGCAGGACGAAGTCAGCACGGATAGAAGTTCGTTTGACGCAAATAAAAGCCTCACGTTTTAGGAAGCCCCTTGCTCAATTAGCCATGGAAGGAGGGAAACCGTTGCTCGTCTAAAATGGAAAACGGAGCTTAACACCAGGCGGCCTGATGCGAGTTGTCGAAACCGACATGATGTAAGCTAGTGAAAGGGGAATTGGTGCCAAATGCTGTAAAAAACAGAAGATGAGGGCTTTTTTTCTTGACATAGATAGTTGGATTGGTACAATAGGAATCTCGACAAAGCCAAACTATCTGTGAGGGTGGGACGGAAAGCTCGTGATCTAGCGAGTGTAGCATGCTGAGCTTTAAGATTTGACAACATTTTGACTTGAGACACCAGGCATTTTGTTTATATTCTAGTTGGGTGAAATAACCCGCATTTGTGAGGAGGCAAAACAATTCTTACGACTTCTGGGTGGTGGTACTAAAGCGTATAGGATTAGGGAAGTAATTCATTCACCAAACAAGGAGGTAAAGAAATGAAAAGGAAGAATATTCTTTTGTCACTCATGCTAGCCTTTACAATGGCGTTTTTGGGTTTTGGTATGGGTGAAGCCTTGGGCGGAGGAAAACTCTGCCTCGATCTCAGCGGCGGCGAATACGACTACATGATGTCTTTCGATGACGTTGACGGCAAGTGGGAGGTGAACGGATATTTGGCCTACGGTGGAACGGAGCAATTGGCCACATGCAGCGGGACGGCATATGTCAACGGAGCTGGAGACATTATCATCGGCATGAATACAGTCTGGGCGTGGACGACAGGAGGGTATACTGACCCCACGAGTGTTGTGTATATCAACCTCACAGACGGCACCTACGATGTAACTTACATTCCCCTAAATCGGGCTTTCCAAGGAACAGTCGCGATCATACCTTGCGGTACCTTTGGGACGACTGATGGCGGAACAGGCAACAATAACCGGTAGTCAAAGAGCATCGGTAGGCGGTTAGGCGTAAGCGACGTACCACCACCCGGTACTGCGGCTGCCTCTTTTTTTCGATGAAGTCACGAAACTAAGATGGAGGAACGTCGTCATATGAAAAAGAACCTTATTTTGACTGTGCTTGCCGCCATGATTGTTGGGTCCATGGCGACGGCTCCGAAGGACCTGCGCGCAGATGTACCTGAGATCAGAGGGCCGTATGGCATTGGGGAATGGTTCTACGAATTCCCTGACGCTTTTGACATCGATCCGGATGATCAGGACGTGGACGTCCGCGCCACTGTTCGCTATCCTGCTGTCTCGGACGGCTATCTTCAACCCGTGGCCGACGGGGGGCCGTTTCCCTTCGTGGCCGTGCTTCATGGCAACCACTCGCCAGCCGACCCGAGCTATCTCGGCTACAACTATTTCATCGGGGACTTGGCCTCTTGGGGGTTTGTCGTAATATCGATCGACGGCAACGATCTTAACGCCCTGCCTGATCGCATAGCGGAGCGTGCTCGCCTCATCCTGGAACACCTCCGACGCTGGTCCGAATGGAGCGCCCCTGGGGGGGTGATCGAGGGCGTCGTTGACATGGACAGGATCTCGCTCATCGGGCACTCAAGAGGCGGCGAAGCGGTCGTGGCGGCCAACCACTTTAACCTCACAGAGCATTTAGGTTACGGCATCAAGGCTGTCGCCTCGATCGCCCCTGTGGATTTTCACAACTATCCGATGCGCGAGAACCCGTACTTCGTGATGTTCGGATCCGCAGACGGCGACGTTTGGGACTGTCAAGGGTTTCGGATTTACGACCGCGCTCTGGAGCTCCCCGAGCCTTTCACGACGCACAAAGGGTCGCTGTTTATCATCGGAGCCAACCACAACTTCTTTAACACGGAGTGGACCTTGGATGAAGGGGTGGGTCCAGACCGCATTTCTGCCGACGATCAGCGGCTGATCGCCAAGATGTATCTGATGGCGTTCTGCCTGCGGGAGATCATGCCCGGCAGGTTCGGTTTCCTCAAGCCCTACTTCTCCGGCGAAGCCGAGTTCGATCTTCTGGCTGGCCTCGAGATGTACAAGCAGTACCTTGATGAAACCCACGTGAACCTGGATCACTTCCAAGACACGCCCCACGACATCGCAACCAACTCACTGGGCGGTCCGAACGACTTCGGCGGACTGACGAGCGCGACGGAGTACGATTTGCGTTCACTCTCCCCTGGGAACCACCAGACGTATGCCGGTAGGTTGAAGTGGCCCGATACGGGTTTCCGCTACTTCGGAATGAACCTGCCCTTTGCTGGAGACGCGAGCGGCTTTGATTACCTTTCGTTCCGCACAGCACAGGTCCACAGCTCACCGTTTAACCCCGCCGGTCAAGACCAGGACTTTGACGTCTATCTGTTGGACAGCCAAGGCGTATATGCGGGAGTCAGAGTAAGCGACTACGGCGTGATTCCTTATCCTTACAAAGGAGTGACGAGTCGTTCCGTTATGAACACGATTCGCATCCCGATGGATGTTTTTGAGGCGGGCGAGGTGGATCTCGGTTCGGTATCGGGGATATACTTCTTGTTCGGCGCGACGAGCACCGGGGAGATTGTTGTCGACGATGTCGGCGTGTCAAACTGAACAAAGAAGCCTGCTACGAGCGCAGGCGTGCAACTAAAGGAGCGTTAAACGATGAAAATGAGCATTGCGGCAGTCACATCTCTCGCCCTTGTCCTCTTGCTTCCGGCTATGAACATGGCGGCATCCGTTTACGAGGCGGTGGTTATCGACGAATGCACGTTCAAGGTTTCCTCCTTGGACAAGCCGTTGGAGATCGGGGGGACGAAATACAGCGAGCGACTTACGGTCCTATTGAGGGGAAAGAACTTCATGATCCGAGCCCTGGACCCGATCGTCAAGCTCGGTGACCGTCAAGCCGACGGTTTCAGAATTTTCCCCGATGAAACGGGCATGGAAGCCTATTTTTATGGCCCGGCGGATCTGGAAGAGGCTGAGTCGGTCTCCGTGGGCTACCCGGGCGCGGCCCCAACCGTGTTTGGTGTCAAGGTTCCGACTCACATTCTTGAGCGGATGAATCACACCGCGACGCCGTAGGATGCGCGACCAGTTCCAGATTTATGGGTTCTTTCGCAGTCAGTGAAACTATACATGACGTCTTAAATAATTGCGCATAGTCGGCGTAGTGTTTCATTTGGTTCTTGCCATGCGTGGAACTGATCGAATACCGTTGTAGACAGTTCATCGAGAACCGGGAAGTACCGGTTATGGGTACGAAGACGGCGGGTTAGCTTCCAGACACGCTCCATGGGATTGAGTTTCGGGCTATAGGGAGGAAGAAAGTCAAGGCGGAGATACTGGCGATGTTCCTTGAGCCACGGCTTAAGGTTGCGTGCGTGATGCCATCGTGCGTTATCCAGAACCACGACGATCTTCCTACCCTCGCGGTGGTGAGTCAAGAGGTCTTGCAAGAAGCAAAGAAAACTCTCCGCGCAGAACTTATCGGCCTGTCGGGTCACCAAGCGTCCATTGGCCATGCAAACGGCTCCGAATACGGCAACACTCTTGCGAGTCGGT
>NZ_CDLUDY010000017.1:0-6497 GCF_975968855.1 Petrachloros mirabilis | reverse complement strand
GCTCCTCCAGGAGGCCCGCAAACAGGGAATCGACCGGAGCGATGCGGTCCGGGATCGCGTAAGGCGTTATAAGGAAAAAATTATCAGGGAGGAACTCCTGAAGGACCGTTTGAAAGATACGGTTGAGCTCACAAAGGAAGACCTCGACCAGTACTATGCGCAACACGCAAACGAACTCCTGACGCCGCTAAAGGTACGAGTCGCACAAATGCTGCTGCCGAATTACTCGGCTGCCAAAGACCTCGAGACCCAGGTCAACAAGGGAGCGGATTTTGGTAGTTTTGCGAAGCGATATTCGATCGACGAAAAGACGAAATCGAACGGCGGAGATCTGGGCCCCTACCGGAAGGGTCTTGTCATACCCGAAGTCGATGAAGCAATCCATTCCCTGAAGCCCGGAATGGTCAGCGCACCGATCAAAACCGATGACGGCTACTACCTCGTCAGGATCACCGCGCTCGAACCCGAGATTATTCAGGCGGATCTGGCCAAGCGGGAGCGGCTGAGACAAGAGCTGCTTTATCTGAAGCGCAAGCAGCACTTCGATGCGGTGATCGCCGACATCAAAGCCAAGGCCGTTGTCAGACTCGCGGACGGTACGCGGCTCTCCGGATACAACATGGGCAGCCGCTGACTCCGTAATTTCCGAGGGCTTCCCCTCCATATTCATTCTCCGCCGATTCCTGTACAATGAGGCTGCATTGTGTACGGGCTTGCCTGAATCTCCAGATCCGCAGCGATGACTTGCTCCTCCACCATATCAAACATATCGATTTCCTGGCGTTGTCTGGCCTGGATTTCTCTGGTTTTTTCCCTGCTGGGCTTCCCGGGTCACACGCGGGCAACAACGGTCGAGGATCGGATTGTGGCGATCGTCAATTCAGACCTGATCATGTGGTCGGAGGTGAAACGTGAACTAGCTCCGGAACGGGAGCGGATCGAACGACAGTACCAAGGCGAGGAGCGCGCGCGGCGATTGAAACTGGCCGAATCAATGGCCTTAACGTCTATGATCGAACGCCGCCTTCAGCTTCAGGCGGCGAAAACGCACGCCATCGACGTCAGCGATCAGGAGGTCAAGCAGGCTGTCAGGCAACTGATTCAGCAGGGAGAGAAAATCGACGAAAAGGACCCGGCAGCTACAAGGAACGTTCGCGAGCAATTGATACTGCTTAGGGTCGTCGATAGGGACGTTCGAAGCAACGTCATGGTGGCCGAACCGGAGATGCGGCGGTACTACAAGGAACATCGGGATCGATTCGCGCTTCCCGAGGAATACACCCTTAGCCAGATTCTCATTCGCCCGCGCTCACCTGATGAGATCGCGTACGCGAGGGAGAAATCCCTCGAGGTCGTGGCCCAGCTCAAAATGGGAGAATCATTCGAGGATTTGGCATTGCGTTATTCAGACGGCCTCAACTCCTCAAGGGGCGGGCGTCTCGGACTGGTACGTCAAGGAGAATTGTTGCCGGCCATCGAGCGGGCGGTGTCGACCTTAACTCCGGGCGGGATATCCGATGTTATAGAGAGCCCCGAAGGTTTTCACATCGTCCGGCTGGAAGACAAGAAACCAAAGCAGTTCAGGCCGTTTGAAGAAGTCAGGCAGGAGATCCAATCCCTGGTCTTTCAGCAAAAAAGCGAGGATATGTTTCAAACGTGGCTCGCGGACTTGAAGAACAAGGCATACATCGAGATCAAGTTTGAGAACGCTCCTTCAAAGCCGTCCACAAGCGCTCTCGCCCCTCGCCCGTCACAGACGAATACGCCATAAAGGACGCAGGGTCCGCGACCTCCAGGTCGTCTTGGAGCCGACGCAGCGCCGAGACCCGTTCACTTGCTCTCAGCTTGTCCACCTTCGTCGCGACGACGAGAGGATCGTGACCGAGGGAGCCCAGCCATGCGAGCGTATTGCGGTCCTGCAGGCCCAACACGCGGCTCTCTACCAGCAACACGACAGCCAGAAGTTGTTCCCGTTGCGTGAGATACTGCTCGATCAAGGGTGCCCACCGGGCTCGTTCGGCCTTCGATACCTTGGCATAGCCGTAGCCTGGAAGATCCACCAAGACAAACCGAGCGAGGATGGGATCATCTGTTGAAACGGAGAACAAATTGATCGCTCGTGTCTTTCCTGGCGTGCGGCTCACCTTCGCCAGCCCCTTTCGTTGCAGCAACGAATTGATCAACGAGGACTTCCCGACGTTTGAACGTCCCGCAAAGGCGATTTCCGGCATGGATCCGCCAGGAAACTGTTCTGGGCTGACACAACTTCTGATAAACTCGGCTTTCAGAATTTTCACCGGTCACTCCATAGGCGCGGGACGAGAGGCTACGGGTTGGAGATTTCTTCACTTACTGTAGCCTCGCGTCGCCGGTCTTGTTCCTGTTCTTACGCATCGATCTATGCGGAAGTCAACTTCACGGCGTCGCCAGCGACTTTTCCTCATGGTCTTCTTGTGCGTCAGCCTTCCGCTCGCCGCATTGCTATTTACGTGGCTGGTGACGCTGCCGGATGTGGGCGAGCTCAAGTCTCACAACCCTGAAACCACCGCGCTCATCAAAGCGCGCCAGAGACAAGCAGAGGAGAGGGGCCGAAAGATCGGCCTGCATTGGACGTGGGTTCCGCTGTCTCGCATCTCCCCCCACCTTCCCCGCGCCGTCGTCGCAGCTGAAGACGCTTCGTTCTTCGAACACGACGGTTTCGATTGGGAAGGCATTAAAGACGCCGCCCTCTACAACCTCGAGAAAGGCGAATTCAAGCGAGGAGCCAGCACGATTAGCCAGCAGCTCGCGAAAAACCTCTATCTTTCAAATGAACGGTCGATCTTCAGAAAGGCGCACGAAGCCCTGATCACCAGCTCGCTGGAGCACCATCTTTCCAAGGAGCGTATCCTTGAGATTTACCTCAATGTGGCCGAATGGGGTAATGGCGTCTACGGCGCGGAAGCCGCATCACGCCATCATTTCAGGAAACCAGCCCGCGACCTGACGCCAGACGAAGCTGCCTGGTTGGCCGCCATCCTTCCCTCGCCGCGACGGTACGATCCGCTGAGAAAAACATCCGCTCTTACCAAACGGCATGGACGAATTCTTCGCAGTATGACTCAGACGTCTAATCACCGCAAAGGCGACGATTAGCGGTGAAACAGGTTATGAAGCTTTACCAGTTCGTAGTGCTGACTGTCGCCGTCGTCCCTTCTTTCGCCTTCGGGGCAGATGAGATTGAGCCGATCGACCAGGCCGAGAGCATCATCACGACCGATGAAATCGTGATTTCTGCTACACGGACGCCGGAGAGCCTTGATCGAAGCGCGGCGCCAGTGACTCTCATCACAAAGGATAGAATTGCGCGTTCTCCTTATCCCGGCGGCCATCAACTCGACGATCTCCTTCGATCTATTCCCGGCATCCAACCGGCGACGCTTAGCAGCCGCTACAACCACCCCACGGCTCAGTCCGTCACATTGAACGGCCTGGGAACACGGCGTACGCTGGTGTTGCTCGACGGAGTCCCACTCAACGACGGATTCGGCGGATGGGTCAATTGGGGATTGATCCCGAACGATATCGAGCGGGTTGAGATCGTCCCCGGTGGGTCGTCAAATTTGTACGGTACCTGGGCCATGGGAGGCGTCATCCATGTCCTCACCAGAACCAAGGAACGAAAAACCGGATTCACCTTGGATAGCCAAGCCGGCATGCTCAGTACTTATCAACAGTCTGTAAGCGCGAGCTATGGAACAGATCACCTTCATGTTTCTCTCGGCTACCGCTGGTTCCACACGACCGGAATCATCCCCGTCCCCGAATATCAGCGTGGACCGGTTGACCGCTCAAACGATTCCCGCCACCATTTGTTCAACGGCAGAGTTACCTGGCTGCCGACCGGCCACACGTCGTTCGATCTGTCCGGCAGTCTGTTTCGTGAGGACCGGACGTTCGGCACAAACCTGAGCCTCGCCTCACGAACGATCGGTAATGCATCGCTCGGATTTCGGAGCGAGCAGGGATCTGCCGGCTTCTGGGAAGGGAAACTTTTCGGACAGTGGCAAACCTTCAGGAATCTGACGGCTCAAACCGTCCCTTCCCCTCTTCTGAGACTCGACGAGTTTCGCGACCGCATACAAACGATTCCGAGCAACGACTTCGGCGGATCGCTTCAGTGGACCGGGACACTGTTCGACCGGGATCGACTGGTCTTGGGTACCGATGCAAGGACTATCATCGCGCAATCCACCGACGATCAATTCTCCCAGACATCATTCCTCGGACAAACACTGGCCAAAGGCCAGCAGCTTGGATGGGGTCTCTACGGAGAATGGATCATTCATGCCGGTGATCACCTGACCGTGATTCCAAGTATCCGTTCCGACTGGTGGAAGAACTTTAATGCGAGAAGCGCGTCAGCAACGAGTTCCATTGCATTCCGGGACAACGTTATCCAGGTCATCAATCCGAAACTCTCATCCCAGTACCAGTTCAACGACAGATTGCGCCTCGGGGCCTCCATTTACCAGGCCTTCCGGGCGCCGACCCTCAATGAACTCTACCGAGGGTTCGGATTCGGCGGATTTTCCTTCCTGCCCAACGAAGATCTTCGCCCCGAACGGCTAACCGGTGCGGAATTCAAAGTCGAAGGCGAACTTTTCGCCAACCGCTCGCTTCGCTGGCGCCTGTCCGTTCACCGCGATGAGGTCAAGGACCAGATCCTTTTCGTATACGGCCCCGTTTCGGCCCAGCGACAGAACGTAGGCAGAACGCTGTCGACTGGTGGCGCGATAGACCTCACCTATCACGTCCATTCCTTCGTGACGCTGAACGCGGGTTATGCCTACGCCGATTCTGTGATCAGTAGTTTTCCGGGCAGTCCCGACCGGGAAGGAAAGCGCGTCCCGAACGTCTCCCGCCATCAGGTGACTCTGGGGGTCACTGCCGGACAGACCGAATGGATCGAGGCTACGATCCTGGCGCGATATCTCTCACGCCAGTTCGCAGATGATGCCAACACCCAACCGGTGGCAGATTTCATTGTTCTCGATGCCTCGTTCCAGCACCAGATTCGCAACGGACTTCGTGTGTTTCTCAACGGCGAGAATCTGACGGACCGGCAATATATCGCGACACAAACCGGCCCTATCAAAACGCTGGGCAGCCCTTTGCTGATTATGGGTGGGATCCGTGCCGACTTTTGACCCTGCTTCTATGTGGAACTGTCTCCAATGCGGCGCTCCCCCTGTTCTCCGAAGATCGCCGACTCATGGGTGTAATGCTTGAATTCGAGGAGATTATCCGAGGGGTCTTGTAAAAAAAACGTGTGGTGCTCGATGCGGGTGCCAGGAAATCTTACGCGCGGCTGCTGGTAGAAGGTAAGGCCTATCTCTTTGGCACGATCCGCCAGCGCCTGCCATGCTTCCTTCGACAGAAACACTAGCCCAAAATGCCGGGGGTAAATGCTTTTCTGTTCCCGGCTTGGCCCTTCAGAGAGATGGGCTACCAGTTGATGGCCAGCCAACCCAAACGTAACAGCCTGATCGGATTCTCGACCTAACGTGCAGCCGAGGCCATCAACGTAGAACCGTTTTGCCGCATTAATATCGTGAATAGGAAAGGCCAGATGAAAAATAGCATTGTTCATCGCCAACGATCTCTCACGGTCGGTTTTCCTGTGCCGTTCCACCAACCAGCGGCCATTGCCGGAGTCACGTGGGTGATGCCGAAACTCCCGCCCGGCGCAATCACCAAGGCACCAGCTTGCCCCTTTATTCGTAAAACCAATTGTCGCAAAACCACTTTACCTGCCACAAGCGGACTCTTGCCTTCGGCTAGACGCTCACAGATCGCCTTCGCGGCCGAGAAGCGGATGATACCCTCCCCGATACCGGTCATGGACACGGCACCGGAATAATTGTCCGCATAAACTCCGCAGCCGATTAAGGGTGTATCGCCGACGCGACCCGGCAACATCGAGTCGATTCCGCCGGTCGATGCCCCTGCGGCAACCGTCCCCGACCGGTCGAGTGCCACGGCTCCAACCGTACCATGGCTTCTTCTCCTCCTCTTCACGCTCGCCAAGAGGATCTCATGCGAAGAACGGCGAGTCAGGCCTGCCGTGCGACAGCGTTTCAGTTTGAAGTGTCGGGCAAAGGTCTTGGCGAACGGGCCGACCAACAGCACGTGATTTGTTTCCTCCATAACCAGCCTGGCGGCGGTGATCGGATGAACAATCCCTTCGAGCGATGCTACCGCGCCGGCTCGGAGTTGGCCACCCTCCATGATAGAGGCATCCATTCTTTGCACTCCATCGAGTTGTTGTTTGGATCCTCGCCCGGCATTAAAGTGCCCCGACTGCTCCAGAAATCCAATGGCACTCTCCACGGCAAGAACCGAAGGACCTCCCCGATCGAGGATCTCGTACCCGGTGGCGAGCGCTTCGCCTAGACAGTTGGACTGATGTTTGGATAGCGAGCGGCGACCTGCGCCGCCATGCACGAGGATGAGAG
>NZ_CDLUDY010000016.1:0-6173 GCF_975968855.1 Petrachloros mirabilis | reverse complement strand
GATGTTGGGTCGTACGCCTGGAAACATAGTTGCTGTCAGGCCGATGAAGGAAGGCGTGATCGCCGACTTCGAAATGGCCGAACAGATGCTCAAACGTTTCATCCAGAAAGCACACAATCGAAGTGCTTTTGTCCGGCCTCGCATCATCATCGGCGTTCCGTCCCGCATCACCCAGGTTGAGCAGAGGGCCGTTCGCGATTCTGCCGAATTGGCTGGAGCGCGCGAAGTGTATCTCATTGAAGAACCTGTGGCGGCGGCTATCGGTGCCGGGCTTCCGATAACCGAGCCATCCGGCAATATGGTGGTTGACGTCGGCGGTGGTACCACTGACATAGCGGTGATTTCGCTGGGCGGGATCGTATACAGCGAATCGGTCAAGGTAGCCGGCGATCGCATGGACGATGCGATCATGAATTACATCAAGAAGAAATATAATCTCCTCATCGGGGAACATATGGCTGAGCGGATCAAGTTCGAGATCGGCTCCGCCTATCCCTTTGAGGAACGAAAAACCATGATGATTAAAGGGCGCGACTTGATTTCCGGGATCCCACGCACCTTGGTGGTTGATGACGCGGAGGTCAGGGAGGCCTTGCAGGAACCGATCGGAACGATCGTGAATGCGATCAAAGTTGCCCTGGAAAACACCCCGCCTGAGTTGGCGGGGGATATCATTGACCGAGGCATTGTGCTCACCGGAGGAGGTTCTATGCTCAAGGGTATGGATACTCGCTTTCGGGAGGAGACGAATTTGCCGATCATCACCGTGGATGACCCGCTGACTTCCGTGGTGTTGGGAGTCGGGAAAATCCTCGACGAACTCGATCTGCTAGCCAAGGTCGCGGTCATGTCCCAGGCCAATACCTTCCGATAGAGGTTCCATCCCGATCCATGTGGATGGTCAATGTGCGTTCTCCTTACGGTGCTAGGCGTCTGGCGCTAGGATTGGTTGCCTGTCTCCTCGCCGCGCTTCTCCTTTTCCCCGCTCAGAGTCAGGGGCTCCTAGACTATTTCGATAGTCCCGTCGGTCAACTGGTCCGTCTTCCACTCGAAGCGGTTGCATCGCTGGATCAAGGCATCGCCGATACATGGAAGCGGTACGTGGCCTTGCAGGGGGTCGAAGAGGAGAATCGGCGCCTGCGGCGGGACATGGATTGGCTTCGCGGGGAGAACAATCAGTTGCGGGAGGCTGCTGCCGCCACGCAGCGACTGACCGCACTGCTTCAATTTAAAGAACAAACACAGTTTGCAATGGTGGCGGCACAGGTGATCGGTCGTGATGCGACGAATCGATATCGCTCGGTAATTCTGAACAAGGGAGAACATGACGGCATCTATCCTGACATGGGAGTGATCACGCCGGCTGGAGTTGTGGGACGGGTGGTCAAAGCAACCGGCGGAACTGCGGTTGTACTTCTCTTGAACGATCCCAACAATGCAATCCCCGGTTTGATTCAGCGGACGCGGGACGAGGGAATTGTCGAGGGAACGGCCAAGGGGCATGTCAGGCTCAAGTACATTCCAATGCTTTCAGGAGTGGGCGAAGGGGATCGTGTTGTGACCTCCGGCCTGGTTGGCGGTTTCCCGAGGGGCTTGGCGATTGGAACGATAACAAGTATTGATAAAGAAGAGGGGGCGCTCTTTCAGACGGCAGAACTTACGCCGGAGGTTGACGTTGAACGTGTGGAGGAAGTCTTGGTCATTCAGTCACCACGCAGTGCAACGGCAGATTCAGAGCCGAAGGCCGACAGTAACCGGACGGAAAATCCGTCGCCATGAAGATCCTGATCTATCTTGCCATAGTATTAATCCTTGTGCCGGTTCAGACGATTCTGTTGCCGCACGTGAGTGTGTGGGGAATCAAACCGGATTGTGGATTGGTCGCGGCGGCTGTGATCGGATTGATTGCCGGTGAGCTTGAAGGACTTTTAGTTGGATTGGTCATCGGGTGGGTGCTTAATCTCTACTCTGCAAGTGATCTCTGGTTGAGTGTTGTTACGACCGGCGGTGCCGGGCTCTTCGCGGGATGGTTGGGGCGCCAAGTTGCGCAGATCACTCCAACAATCCTTTGCCTCGGAATCTTGGGGTTCTCGCTTGCCGTCGGGCTTCTTGCTGTGTTCAGCATGAAGAACCTATCCCTGCCCGACGCATGGTGGATGATCCAGGCGGTTGTGGCGCCGCAAGCTTGCCTCGACGCCCTAATGGGCACTGGGGTACTGCTGTTGCTACAACAGCGGTTTGTGGCTGAACGGTTACGCATGGTTGATCGATATTCTCGGTGAAGTAGGAAGACAACTGCATGTCGACGACCCGTCTCCATAATGCTGAGCTGGGCGAACTCCAGCGCCGGCTTGTCGTCTTGCGCGTGGGACTCCTTTTGGTCGTAGCATTGCTGGGGCTCAGGCTTTGGCATCTTCAGATCCGAGAGGGGCCTTACTATCGCGACCTATCAGAAAACAATCGGACCCGTTCGGTCATTCTGGAGCCTGCCAGGGGATTGATTTACGATCGGAATGGCGTGCTCCTCGCGAATAACGTGCCGAGTTTTAACTTATATGTTTCTTTTGAGGACGTAAGAGATCGTGGGGCGCTAATCGATCGGCTCACGGAACTGATCGGTTTGGATCCTGAGGTGGTGAAGAAGAAATTGTCCGTCCGCGGTTCCAAGCAACTGCCCCGTAAGATCAAAGACCGGTTGACCCTTCGGGAAGCCACATTGATCGAGTCACATCGTCTCGAATTGCCCGGCGTCATGATCCAAGTGGAATCGCAACGCAATTATCCGATGGGAGTTACGGCTTCGCATGTCATGGGCTATGTCGGCGAGGTATCGGCCGAGCAGTTGGAAAAGCCGGAGTTTGCCGAACTGCACCAAGGGAGTATCGTCGGTCAATATGGCGTCGAAAAGTTTTTTGACCAGATCGTCCGTGGACAGGCAGGGCAGAAGAGCGTCGAAGTCGATGCCCTGGGACATGAAAAACGTACGGTGGAAGTTGATCAGCCGCGACCAGGAGACGATCTCTATTTGACAATTGATGCGAGGCTGCAGAAGGTGTCGGAGGAACTACTCGGAGAGGAGGCGGGGGCGATTATCGCGTTAGATCCGACGACGGGTGATATCCTGGCGATGGCAAGTCGTCCGGCATTTGATCCGAACGTGCTGTCGAGAGAATTGACGGGCAAGCAATGGGCGGAAATCGTTCAAGACGAGGGTCGTCCGCTGAATAATAGAGCGTCGCAGGGGCAATACCCTCCAGGTTCGACTTTTAAGGTGCTGATGGCAGCGGCAGCTCTGGAATCCAATACGATGTCGCCTTCCTCGACCGTGTTTTGCTCTGGAGGCTACCAGTTCGGGAGGCGCGTGAACCGGGACTGGAAGGCAGGGGGGCATGGGTACGTCGATCTTCGCGAGGCCCTCATTCACTCATGCGACGTGTATTTTTATACAGTCGGCCAGCGCATGGGGATCGACACTATGGCATCGTTCGCGCAAATGTTTGGACTAGGGCAAGAAACCGGTATCGAGCTGCCTTCAGAGCGGGTTGGGATTGTCCCTTCGACAGAGTGGAAAGAACGGGTCAAGCATGAGGAGTGGTATCCAGGGGAAACGATTTCGGCGGCAATCGGGCAGGGTTACGTCACGGTGACTCCGCTACAGATGGCCAGCGCGATTGGTACGGTGGCGAACAACGGCGTGATGTATCGGCCACGGTTGGTGAGGGCCATCCTAGACCGTACAACTGGCAACCAGCAGGAATTACCGGCGGTGCCGAAACAGACGCTGAACTTGAAACCCGCGACCTTAAAGCTCATTCGAGAGGCTCTGGCCGATGTCGTAACCGAGGGGACGGCGACACGCGCGAAGTCCTCAATCGTGACGATTGCAGGGAAGACCGGCACGGCTCAAACGGCGGCGCTCCGCACTGGTCCAGAGGAAGACATTCCCAAAAAATTGAGGGACCACGCCTGGTTTGTCGCATTTGCTCCAGTCGACAAGCCGAAGATCGCTGTCGCCGTGCTGGGGGAGCATATGGGACATGGGGGATCGGCCGCCGCTCCTTTGGCGAAGGAAGTCATAGAAACGTATGTAAAGTTCTCAGCCAAAGCCCTGGGAAAAGGGTCGGAGATCGATTTGCCGCGCCGAGGAGCGGGGGGTGGACAGCTATGATCGATAGGGTGATGGATCGCCGCGGATTCGATAATTTCGACTTGCGCTTCCTCTGCCTCATTTTTTCCATTCTTGGTATCGGCGTGTTGTCGATTTACAGTGTAACCCACGATCAATCAGGTTCCGGGCTGCCATTTTATGCCAAGCAAATGGTGTGGATCCTTGTAGGGACGGTTGCGTTCCTGATCATGCTGGTGTGGGATTATCACCGCATCGCGAGATTAGCGTATCCTGCCTATGCGATTATCCTGGTTCTATTAGCGTATGTGCTTTTCGAGGGGAAGACGAGCCGGGGAGCTCAACGATGGATCCCTATCGGCCCATTTGCATTTCAGCCGTCTGAATTCGCAAAGCTTGTGCTTATCCTTGTCATGGCGCATTACTACTCGAAGGCGCCGCGTGTCGGCTGGCTGCAGCGAGTCGTCATTCCCGGAGCGTTGATGTTGCCAGGACTGCTGTTGATCCTGAAACAGCCGGACCTCGGCAGTGGATTGAGCTTCATGGCTGTCTATGCGGCGATGCTCTTGATGGTCGGAATGCGGTCCCAGGCATTGGGCGTGATTCTCCTGTTCTCACTAATGTTGTTCCCCTTTGCATGGGAGCTCATGTGGGGGTCGCTTCACGGCTATCAGCGACAGCGCATCATGGCTTTCGTCGATCCTGACTACGATCCTGGAGGCAAGGGGTACCATGCGCTCCAATCAAGGATCGCGATCGGGGCGGGTGAATTAACGGGGAAGGGCTTGTACGGCGGGACACAGAGTCAATTGAAATTTCTCCCGGAGGGGCATACGGATTTTGTGTTTTCAGTCTATGCGGAAGAGTGGGGATTCATAGGGGTTCTCGTGCTGCTGCTATTGTTTGTCGCGCTGATATGGCTGTCGCTGGAAATAGCGGCGCGCGCTAAAGACGAACTCGGCGCACTTCTCGCGGTCGGCGTCATTTCCATGCTCTGTTTCTGCGTGGTTGTGAACATCGGTATGACAGCAGGCATGTTTCCGATTGTCGGGATTCCTCTTCCGCTGATGAGTTATGGAGGCAGTGCGACCATCATGACGATGGCCTCTCTCGGATTGTTGCTGAATGTCAAACGGCGTCGCCTGAGTTTATTTTATTAAATCTATGTGCGGACCGACGAATCGACGAGATCTTGAGTGAAGATCGGAACCTGGGGGTCCCCGCGTTCCTCTCTTACGTCGCTTCGATCGGACTGCTGAACGGAAGGAGTCGGTATGGGAGTCGAGATTGCGATCACGGTCGCGCGGGAGGAAACCCGCGTGGCGGTGTTGGATAATGGAGTTGTTACGGATCTCTTCGGAGATCGTGCGAAACATAAAGATTTTGTGGGAAACATTTACAAAGGGAAAGTCGCGAAGGTGCTGCCCGGCATGCAGGCAGCGTTTGTCGATATCGGATTGGAGAAAGCGGCGTTCATGCATGTTTCGGACATCTCGATGGATGCGGAACCGGGGGATACGCTCGTCGATACCGAGGAAGACGACCGGGATAGCGACGAGCTTCGAGCTCGCCGCGAGAGTTCGAAGCCAATTGAACAATTGCTGAGCGAAGGACAGGAACTGATGGTGCAGATTTCAAAAGGCCCCATCGGCACCAAGGGCCCCCGCGTTACGAGTTATGTGTCGCTGCCGGGTCGTTACCTGGTGTTCATGCCGAATGTCGAACACATCGGCGTCTCGCGCCGTATCGCAAAAGACGAAGAGCGGAGCAGACTGAAGGACATCATGAAGCGGGTCCGGCATCCCGGCTGCGGCTACATCGTTCGCACGGTGAGTGAAGGTGTCAAGGAAGATGAACTGCGATCCGACGTGGACTTCTTGCATGTGCTCTGGCAGGACATTCGGACCAAGTCCGAGGAGCACCCAGCTCCGATTCTCCTGCATTCCGATCTCAGCCTCAGTTTCCGCGTAGTGCGGGATCTTTTCGGCAAGAAAGTGGATCGATTATGGATCGATTCAAGAGATGAGTATGAAGCGGTCCGCGATTT
>NZ_CDLUDY010000015.1:0-3071 GCF_975968855.1 Petrachloros mirabilis | reverse complement strand
ACCTCCAGAGCACAAAAATCGGAGATATTTCCTACTGGGGGCCGGAAGCCGAGTTTTTCGTCTTCGACCATGCCCGCTATGATCAGACGAGCCATTGCGGATTTTACTATGTCGATTCGGACGAGGGGATTTGGAACTCAGGGCAGGAGGGGGTCAATCTGGGCGGCAAGGTCCGTCATAAAGAAGGCTATTTCCCCGTGCCTCCGACCGATACACAGCAAGACATTCGTACCGAAATGGTTCTGGAGATGGAAAAGGTCGGCATCGCAGTCGAAAAACATCACCATGAAGTGGCGACGGCCGGGCAGGCCGAGATCGACATTCGGTTCGATTCACTCCTGAAGATGGCCGACAAGATGATGATGTACAAGTACATCGTCAAGAATGTCGCGCGTCGTCACGGCAAGTCCGCGACCTTCATGCCAAAGCCGATCTTCGGGGACAACGGTAGCGGCATGCACACGCACCAGAGCATTTGGAAAGACGGCAAACCGCTCTTCGCAGGCAAGGATTACGCAGGCGTCTCCCAGACCTGTTTGTATTACATCGGTGGAATTCTGAAACATGCACCGGCCCTGGCCGCACTCACGAACCCAACGACGAACTCTTACAAACGCCTGACGCCGGGGTTTGAAGCGCCGGTGTTGCTGGCCTATTCGAGCCGCAATCGTTCGGCAGGTATCCGGATTCCGATGTATTCACCCAGTCCAAAGGCCAAGCGGATTGAGGTTCGGTTCCCGGATCCAGGCTGCAATCCATACCTGGCGTTTTCCGCCATGTTGATGGCCGGACTGGACGGGATTGAAAACAAGATCAACCCTGGTGAGCCGGCAGAAAAGGACCTCTATGATTTGGAGGCCAAGGAAGCCGCCAAAATCAGGACGATGCCTGGCAGTTTGGACGAAGCCCTGAACAATCTTGAGAAGGATCACAAGTTCTTGCTCAAGGGAGGCGTGTTCACCGAGGACCTGATTGAGGCCTGGATAGGGTACAAGCGGTCGAAGGAAGTCGATCCCATGCGGTTACGTCCTGTTCCATACGAATTCTTCCTGTACTATGACGTGTAATTGTCTGCTCTCTTGTACAAAGTGGAAAGACAAGCGCAAGAGTTCGTGGCGCAAAAGTTCTTCGAGAGTTGATCGGCAACAATGACGTTGCGGTGAGACTCGTACCGGAAGACAACCGGCAAAGGCGTCCGTCATCCTCGCAGGGATGGCGGACGCCTCTTTGTTTGTCAGTCGGCTGGACAGTGTCATCTCGCCGCGTTGAAATGTCGAAGGCGGAGGACTGTTTCTTGGAAGGGGATACTGGCTGGTGAGTCCTTACCGCGTGGTTGAGCCAGAAAAAGTCGCCTCCAAGTCGACAATCAATACATCAGTCGCACGTTCGCAGAGCATTAATCAAGGGAAGAAAGGTGCAAGATCCCTTTGAATGGGAAATGGCTCAGGTAGAAACGTTCTAGTGAGAAGATCCCATCTGCCTCAAGAGGGTCGGGAGATAGGAAAGTCTGCCTGGTGGAGAATTGCATCCAGCTGCGGCATAGGGCTTGAGCACATCCTCTGGCTTGCGCTATTCTCCTGCCACACTTCAGGAGGGGTATGATGCCAAAACGAGTTCGTACAGGTTTGACGCGGACTGACATTCTCGAACGTTACATCGAGCGATTTAAGCAGCAGTTGGTGAAATTCCAGCCATTTCTATCACGGAGGAGAGGCGGCGCCTCTCTTGAAGATTTCGACGACGGGGCGGAAGAGTTGATTGGACAGGTATTCGGTGCGGCCTCTGACGAAACTGAAGCCTACCTATATGCCAAGACCGGAGAATCCGCCTCGATTCCTGAGGAAGCCCAGGAGAGCGGAACGCACGATGTGGAGCGTGAGAGTCTTCACCAGCGCCGGCAGGTGCTCGAAAGTTGCCTGGCTGATCTGGAAATGCGAAGGAAGGTGCAGCGATTACGGCAGGGGAACGGGAAAGGCACCCTGACTGCGGTCGTGGAAGATTACATGTCCCACGAGGTGCACAGCATTCATCATGCTGCCACAATCAAGGAAGCCGGGAAAATGCTGCAGAAATATCGCGTCGGCTCGCTCATCGTCGACGACGGGTCCCGCTACGTCGGGATTATCACGGATTCCGATCTGAGCCGGAGAGCCGTCGCCAAGGGCCTCGACCCGAATAGTGTTACGGTGAAGTCCTGTATGAGCAAGTCGGTGTTCACCATCGAGGAAGACGAGCCGTTGTCTGAGGCTATGGCCCTCATGAAGAAGCAAGGCATTCGCCATCTGCCTGTCACCGCGGACGGCACGATCATCGGCGTCTTATCAGTGTCCGACCTCCTCCGTGCTTTTATGGATCGAGGATTATCGTAACGGCGCAGTCTTAAGTGCAGCGAAAGAGAGATCTGCTCGCGCGGAGTATGGACTTTGGGGGGAAAGCACGGTCTCAAGCCGTTCGGTGAAACATCGGCGAACATGCCGCGGCGATCTCCGCCACGTGCCGGTGGTCTGTCCCGCAACAACCGCCCAACACGTTCAAGCCCGTCAAGCATTCCTTGAGTTTGGCGTACTGCTGCCCGAGTTCTTCCGGGTTTCCCGCGTCCAGTTCCGAAGCCTCGTTCAATTCGACGTGACTCTTCTTCGACGCATTCGCTCGCAGTCCACGAATTCGCTTAGTCCAGGGTTTGCCTGCCGCCAGGACATGCGAAAAGTGGGTGGGATGGGCGCAGTTCACCATGTAATAGGCAGGGTATGACGAGGTGGAGGCATCCACCTGTTGAATTGCAGCACTGAGCGTTTGGCCCGTGGCCAGGTTGCCACCGGTTTCAACGGTGAAAGAGATTGCGACAGGCATGCGGGCCTTCCGGGCCGCCCGTACGATTCCCATCGCCTCCTCAACGTAGTTCAGAGTGAGTGCGGTGATCATATCTGCAGCTGTCTCTGCAAAAGTATTGATTTGTTCCTGGTGGTAGGCCTCCGCGTCGCATTCTGACATTCTATCGCGAGGATTGTACCCGTCCCCGCGTGGGCCGACGCATCCGCTGATGACAACCTTTGTACGGTCGTCCTCAATTT
>NZ_CDLUDY010000014.1:0-5539 GCF_975968855.1 Petrachloros mirabilis | reverse complement strand
GCTCCTCGCCCACGGGCACCAGGCGGTCGTCCTCGAGCACGATGTAGGCGCGCACCAGCGCTCCACTCAGCGGCTCGCCCCCCGTCTCCAGCACCAACCTGCCGGCAAAGGGAGCTGGCGCGCGCAGGGTGATGTTGTGGGACAGGTCGGTCAGACCGATGGTGACGAGGTCGCTACGGGAACCGATCCTGCCGATCCAGAGTCGGTATTCAAGTTGAGTTCCGTTGCGGTCTATTTCCCCGTGGGTGAGCCGCAGTTGTGGATAATATGGACTTCGGTAGAGGGGAAATCTTATCAGCTCTATTACAGCGATTCGGAATTCGGCGACTCAATGATATGGTCACCTCTCGGCGATCCCCTTCCGGGTAGCGGGAGCATAATAGGAGTGCCTGATGAGGGGGACGCGGGCACCGGTCGCAAATCTCCCTTTGATCCGACGCTGAAGGAGCGCTATTACGAAGTGGAGGTTGTCGGCACCGGGATTTATACAAGAGACACCGGTGGCATCTACTGGATTACTTTGAGAAATTCGGCTTTCAGCGGAATGAACTGCGTTTCCACACCATTCATCCCCTACAGCAACACACTCGATGAGGTACTGAACATTCAGTTGACAGGCTCAACTGTTCCCCAGTTTGCGGATCAGTGCTGGAAATGGAATCAGAGCACGCTGAGCTATGAGAAAGCTTTCTTCAACGGAACGCAGTGGCGGGATTTCTATAATCCCTCGAATCCGCCCACTTTCACCTTCGATGCCGACATCGGCTACAGGCTTGTTCTCGTGCCTACTACACCCGACAATAAAAGAGTATATTTCACTGGAAAAGTGTCCGACACATCGAGAAGCATCAGCTTGACCAAAAACCCATATTCCGGACTAAACGAGGTCGGCTCTGCCTATCCGATCCAAGTTTCTCTTGAAAATTCAGGTTTTGTAGAGAGCGGTTTCACGGGTTCGACAGTCTTCCCGTTTTCAGACCAGCTCTGGTTCTGGAACTGGACAACCTTAAGTTACGAGAGGATTTATTACAACACGGCCGCATCCGAATGGCGGGACTACCCGGCTGAAACAGTAACCACCAAGCAACTAACTCCTGGCGAGGGGCTCAGAGTCATCCTGTCCCCCGTGAGCAGCTTCAGCACCTGGAATTATCCTAAGCGATACACTCAGCCACCTAATTAGGCAGAGAACCTGAGATGACAAAGGCAGATGTTGATGACTCGCCTTCTTTCTCTTTAACACAAGTTCGATTATAGCTTTGCAGTGTCTAAATATACGATTATTTAAGCTAAGACTCAAAAGATAGCGATGATCCCGTTATGAGCCTGCTGGCGAAGAAGAAATGAGAAAATGGACGTTTATATATCAAGCTCTTAATCCAACTACGATTCTCACGAAGTAATTTGAAAAGAGAATTTTGTAAGATTGCTTTTAGAAACATTTTGCTGGCGCTTGACGCATGTGATATGATTTTAATGCGACATTATTGTGCACTGCTTATTATGCTCGCTGGTTGAGTTCCATTGAAGGATGAAGACCTTAGCAAGTAAGGACGGAAGATTATGTGCAGAATAAAGGGCAGGCCGAGTTGCCTATTGATAGTTTTCCTGGGTGTGGTGTGTTTTGTTTTTTTAGATGGCTGTGCAAAAGGAGGTGATGGCACAATGGTGGAGAGTGGAGAGCCAGACACCGTCGGTGGACCAACAGGCGAGGCGACGGGCCGGTCTGTAGCGCTGCCGGCCATACCCTCCATTGAGCTACATCGTGCATTGAAGGGAAAGGCGACGGGCTTTGTTCATCTGGAGTATCTGGAAGGGACATGGTGGCTGGTGGATTCAGAAGCAAACGCCTTCTGGGATCTGGGGGTAAACTGTGTGGCGTATCCTCATCCTGGTAGCGGAGCAGGGAGGATGAATCGCAAGTACACGCAGCGAGTTGTGGCTGAGCATCCGGATGAAAGGGAGTGGGCGAAGATGACCTGGGACCGGCTACAGGACTGGGGCTTTACCTCTGTGGGCGCGGCCTGCGACACAGTGATGCAGGAGGAAGCGACCCGGCGGGGGAACTTCTTCTACGTGAACCTCAACTTGTCCCACAGGCTGCTGCGAGAGGGAGGCGAACATCTTTTCCTTAAAGACCCAAAGGGGCGGTTGCCCCTAGACCCGGCGACGCGGTTTCCCGATCCCTTCAATGAGGAATGGCGTGAACGAGTAAAGGCAATGGTAAAGGAGATTGTTCCCAAGTTTCGCGAAAACCGGTCACTGATCGGCTATTTCGTGGACAACGAAATTGTGGCGTCGGGCGATCGCAACCTATTCGGGTACTTTTGGTCGGAGGCGTGTCTAAAGGAGGTTCTGGCCTGGCTGCAAAAGCGATATGAGAATTCGATCGAAGCGCTGAACCGAGCGTGGGGATGCCGACTGGCGAGCTTTGTGGAATTGGAACGGGAACTGCGGCGAATTGTGGGCTTCGCGGAGTTCCGCACGGAACAAGCCCAGAAGGATCTTCTCCAGTTCGAGCGGTATCTGGTCAAGGCCTACGTGGATTACACGTATGATGTTGTTCGGAAGTTCGACCCGAACCACCTGATCATCGGGAACCGTTTTGCGCTGACGTTTCTGTACATGAACTGGGAGCCGTTGGACCTATTTGGAAAATACGACTTGGTGGCGGTAAATTATTATCCGATGAAGGGTCCGTTTTTCTCCCATCAAGACCTACAGCGGATCGAGAGGATCGCGAAGCTAACTGGCAAGCCGGTGTTGATTTCGGAGTGGAATTTGTCAGCAAGGGAAAGTGGCCACATCGCGTGGGGCTGGGGCTATACGGTCAACACGTTCCGCGAGCGGGCTGAGGGATACGGAAATTGCATTGCGCAGTTGGTGGACCTGCCTTACGTGGTGGGTGCGCACTGGCATCAATGGGTTGATGCGTTCGACGTGGAAGATTACAATGCGGGCATACTTCAGGAGTCCGGCGAACCGTATCCGTTGCTCGTTAAGCGAATGCGCGAGACGAACCGAAAGGCAGTGCATGCGAAGAGAGGGAGACGCAGTGATTGAATAACAAATAGGAGACGTTGACTGTTCTCTTCATAGTGTGATTAAGTCCGTTGATTCGCTTTGTCATGATCTCTTGTCATACAAAATGCGAGAGTCTGCTCTATTTACCTCTACTGCAAGCGGACTAAGCACGTGGAATTATCCTGAGCCATACACTCAGCCGCCTAATTAGGTTGGTAGATATGAAGAATTAGCCACGAATTTGACGAATGTCAGTGCTAACTCGTCAAGGGAAAGAAATGGGTTTCATAGTTCTTTGGCGAGTAAGTTCAGAAAGAGACCGACGTCGGTTACGAGGCCGAGGACCTGACCGGTGCCGCGGTCGGAAAGTTTGGTCATCACGGCGGGGTTGATGTCAACGCAGACGCATTTAACCTGTGCCGGGAGCATATTACCGACTGCGATACTGTGAAGCATTGAAGCGAGCATCAAAACCATATTAGCTCCTTTAAGAGCGTCAGAATATTTCTTTTGCGCCTGTACCAGATCCGTGATTACTTCCGGGAGCGGCCCGTCATCTCTGAGCGAACCTGCGAGGACGAAGGGGACATTATTTTTCACGATTTCATACATAATACCTGATTTCAAGATGCCGCGTCTTACAGCGTTCCTAATTCCACCGCACCTGTTGATCTCGTTTATGGCAGCTATATGATTGCGGTGGCCTGCTTCGACCGCTTTTCCGGTCGCCATATCAACCCCCAAAGAAGTCCCGAACAAGCTCATCTCAATATCGTGAACCGCAATGGCGTTGCTGCCAAGGAGGACATTGACATAACCTTTCCGAATCAGCTCAGCCAGATCGTCTCTGCCTCCTGTATGAATCACTACAGGGCCGGCGACAACAACGATCTTCCCATCCTTTTTCTTAATCTCCTTCATCATGTCGGCAAGTTTCCTCACCGCAATCTCGACTTTTCGTTCCGAGGAGATTTCCTTGCCCATAAAACTGAACTCACGCCGATCGCGCTCCTTGAATTCCGGCACGACCTTTACGCCGTCGTATCCGCATACAATTGCATTTCCTTTTTTGACATCGCGGAGCAGCTCGCAGCTCGCTTGATCTCCGTCTACGACGATAGCCGCATCCATCCGCTGATTCTTCACCTTTCTCCATTGACCATTCAACCGAACGTAAGTTGCACAATTGCTTGTGGAATAAAAATCGCTTGGAACTGCACCGTTCTTCGTCGATTTCTTCAAAACAGCGCTCTTTACATCAGCGGCAAAACAACCGAGCCGATGTAGTCTTGTCATAATGGCATCGAATTCCTTGCGGGAAAAGGCTTTCACGACAATCGTCAGCGACGAGAAATCCTGATTTGTCCTACCGATGTCGAACTGCTTGATCTCGAACTCGCCGTTATGAATGACGATAGTATCCATTATCTCTGCCATCAAACCTGAGTCGATAAGATGCCCTTTAGCTTCCATCTGTTTAACAAACTCAGCCATCTGCGTACCTCTAATAAAGTTATTTTCCCACGGATAGACCGGTGGATTCTAATATCGCCGTAGATAAGTGTTTATTCCTGAAGCTCAAAGAATCACGGGACCGGGCACGGCTTTGTCAGCCCCACATATTGACTCACGTCATCAACTGAAGGTTCCAGCAGAACCGGCTCCTCCGCGGTGGCAACAATCGTATCAGGGTCCTTTAGCCCGCTTCCTGTCAACGTGCAGACAACAGTTTTTGCGCCGTTTTCAACAAAGAATCCGTTCCGGCTCAATTTCAGCAATCCTGCAATGGAAGCCGCAGAAGCTGGCTCACAAAAAATGCCCTCTGTTGAAGCAATAAACTTCTGAGCGAGTAAAATCTCGTCGTCGGTTACTTCATCGATAAATCCGTCCGACTCGACAGCCGCATTAACTGCCTTCTGCCAGTTTGCAGGATTCCCGATTCGTATGGCCGATGCTATCGTCTCGGGTCGTTCGACAACTTTGCCTCTGACTATGGGAGCAGCTCCCTTTGCCTGAAACCCTATCATCTTCGGTAATCGCTCGATCCGATTGGCCTCTTTATACGCCGTGTAACCCATCCAGTATGCAGCTATATTTCCCGCATTTCCGACGGGCAAGATGTGATAATCGGGTGCTTCTCCGTCGAGTTGGTCGCATACCTCAAAGGCGGCAGTCTTCTGACCCTCGAGCCGATAAGGATTAAGAGAATTTACAAGAGCAATCGGATACTTAGCCGTGATCTCCCGGACGATTTTCAAAGCATCATCAAAATTACCTCTTATTTTAATCGCTTTCGCTCCGTAAATCAAGACCTGGGCAATTTTGCCCAAGGCGGTACCGCCTTCAGGTATTAAAACAACGCATTCAAGACCCGCCTTCGCCGCATACGCTGCGGCTGATGCAGAAGTGTTTCCCGTCGAGGCGCACATTACGCCTGTCGCTCCTCTGTCCGCGGCCTGCGTAACAGCAAGAGTCATCCCCCTGTCCTTGAACGAGCCCGTGGGATTCAACCCCT
>NZ_CDLUDY010000013.1:0-3367 GCF_975968855.1 Petrachloros mirabilis | reverse complement strand
GGAAGCACCAAGGGCGTTTCCCCCTGGCGACCAAGCAGAGACACCGTGACCTCATGGCCCGAGATATACGTTTCCACCATTGCGTCCCGATCGTACCGATGCGCCAAGTTCAGAGCGTCGTTCCATTGAGCCGGTTTCTTCACGATCGTCACACCGATCGTTGAACCTTCCGATGCAGGCTTGATCACGACCGGCCATCGCAGTTTTGCGGCTCGCAAGACTTTCGCACTCGAACTCATTTCTCCTCGTTTGATGACCGTTCCAGAGGGAACGGGAATCCCATGAGCCGCAAGAATTGTTTTTGTCGTGACCTTGTGCATCCCGGCAGCGCTGGCATGGATGCCGGAACCGGTATAGGGGATTCCCAAGGTTTCAAGAAATCCCTGCATCGCCCCGTCTTCTCCTCCGGGACCATGCAATGCCAGAAACGCCACTGCGATCTTCTGCTCCTGCAAGTCGCGGCATAACGTCGGCCCGACATCGATCGTCACCGCGTCATACCCTCGCCGACAGAGCGCACGGTGGACCGCCGCTCCTGTCCGCAACGATACTTCCCGCTCGGACGATCGCCCCCCCATCAGCACGCCGATCCGACCCTCAGTCACCAGTGCGCGATCTCCCATAATCCGCTAGGCCTCACCGACGATTTTGAGTTCCAGATCCAATCGCACACCGCATTTCTTATTGATGGCTCGCCGGACTTTCCCGATCAGCTTGATCACCTCCGCCGCGCGTGCATGCCCACGGTTCACGATGAAATTGCCGTGCTTTGTGGATACTTCCGCATCACCCACGCTCAACCCTTTCAATCCGGCCTCCTCGATCAAACGACCGGCCGAACTGTTCGCCGGATTCTTGAATACGCATCCGGCACTGGGCATCGTAAGCGGCTGCGTATCTCTCCTATAATGGAGGTAGTCTTTCACGACCTTTTCAATTTCAGATCTGATCCCTTGCCGTAACTGTAGCCACACTCCCACAACAATCCCTTTAGGGAGACGAGCCCGACGATACTGGAACGAGATTTCCGATGCGGGCAAGACAAGGAGCTCGCCTCGCCGGTTCACAAGACGAACCGTTTTCACCGAATCCTTCATTTCACCCAATCGCGTTCCGGCATTCATGACGAGACAACCTCCGACCGTTCCAGGAATGCCGGCTGCCCATTCGAGTCCTGCAAGGGACCTGCGGATTGCATAGCCGATCAATGTCGGCATCCCTACCCCTCCCTCCCCATAAAGCACCGCACCAGGTTCTTCCTTGATCGATCGAAGCTTCGATAGACTGACCACGATTCCTCGAATCCCCCCGTCACGGATAAGCAGGTTCGTTCCGCCAAGAACGAACCATGAAATCTTTCTCGCGCTCGCTTGCCTAATAAGCCTCCTGACGTCCTCCACATCAGCCGGCTCCACAAGGACGTCGGCCGGCCCGCCGATCTTGAACGAGGTATAAGCATCCAACGACGCGCCGAATGTGACCTTCCCGCGGATACCTTCGACCGCTGCCTGCAAGTCCTTCTTCTGAAACTTCGATCCGGCACGTTTCGACCTCATTCGACGAAGAGGGGGAGGCATTGCATCAAGAGTTCTCAGTCAACTTCGCCAGCAAGGCAGGGCCTGATTTCCAAATATCCCCCGCCCCAAGGGTGAAAACGAGGTCTCCGGCCTTCAAGTGAGGAAGCACCTGGTCAACCAACTGGTCTTTACGCTCGACAAAATGCACGCCAGAGTGGCCCGTCGCTCGTATCGCATCGGCCAGTTTGGCGCCGGAGATCCCCGGAATCGGCTGTTCGCTTGCTGCGTAGATCTCCGTGACATAAAGCTGATCCGCATCCCGAAAGGCCACCGTGAAATCATCGAGGAGATCCCTTGTTCTCGTGTACCGGTGCGGCTGGAAAAGGACGACCAGCCGTCGATCCGGCCAGCCCTGCTTCGCCGCCGCCAATGTTGCCTTAATTTCGGTCGGGTGGTGACCGTAGTCGTCGACGACCGTGATCCCGCTCGCCTCTCCGCGGAGATGAAACCGTCGCTCCACGCCGGTGAATGCCGCCAACGCCTTTCGGATCAGATCGACGGGCACGTCCAACTCAACGCCGATCGCGATGGCTGCCAAAGCATTGGACACGTTGTGAATTCCCGGGACAGACAGGCGGAACGGACCGAGATTCCTCGTGCGGAAGAAGGCGCGAAACTCTGAGCCCCACTGCTTCACGCTGATGTCGGTCGCGCGGAAATCAGGCGTCAGCCCGTCACGCTCGAACAAACCGTAGGTGTGGTAGCGTTTCACGACCTTCGGAAACAGCGAACGGAGACGGTCGTCATCAGCACAGAGCACCGCAAGCCCGTAGAAGGGCACCTTGTTGATGAATTCGAGGAAGGTCTCGTTGATCCGCTCCATGCTGCCGTAGTGGTCCAGATGTTCACGATCCAAATTCGTCACGGCCACGATGGTAGGAGACAGGCGGAGGAATGAGCCATCGCTCTCATCGGCTTCTGCGACCAGCAATTCGCCACGCCCCAATCTGGCATGACTCCCCAGTGCATTGACTTTCCCTCCGATCACCATAGTTGGATCCAACCCACCCTGCGCCAACACGTTCGCCACCATTGAAGTCGTCGTCGTCTTACCGTGCGCACCTGCGATCGCCACACCAAACTTCAGTCGCATCAACTCGGCCAACATCTCGGCGCGTGGGATAACCGGAATCTGCCGCGCCTTGGCCGTGACCACTTCGGGATTCTCCGGCGAGACCGCCGACGAGATCACCACCACCTGCGCCTCTCCGACATTAGCCTCATGATGGCCTATGAAGATCTTTCCCCCCAATTCCTCCAATCGCCTCGTCGTATCCGTAGCCTGCAAATCAGAACCGGTGACCTTGTAGCCAAGTGTCAGAAGCACTTCGGCGATGCCGCTCATTCCCGACCCGCCGATCCCGACCAAGTGAATCTGCTGCGTCTTTCTGAACATCGTCTGTCGCCTCAACTCACCGAAAGATTGTGGTGAGTTGCCAAAATGACTGCTCCGTTGCCCGATCCCATTAGACTCCCGCCCCTCCAATAGACTGGTTGACATCATGGTGGTCTCCTATGAGTGCATAGCATTCGCGGACGATCGCGTCGGCCGCATCGGTTCGTTTTAAACTGAGACTCGCAGCACCCATCCCCCTCACCCGTTCCGGATCACCTAAGATCGCTTCGACCGTCTTCGCCAATTTCATGCCTGTCAGATCAGATTGCGGAAGAAGAACTGCCGCCCCAGCCGTCTCCATCACCTTGGCATTTTTCGTTTGATGGTCATAAATTGCCGTCGGTAACGGGATGAGAATCGCCGGCTTCCCGCACGTCGTCAATTCGGCGACGGT
>NZ_CDLUDY010000012.1:0-4837 GCF_975968855.1 Petrachloros mirabilis | reverse complement strand
CTTCCCTGGATCCTATAGGGTGTACCCCGATATCGGTATGATATCGGTATGATGTGTTCGGATTTTGTACTGACGTTCTGCTGATTTGCCAGGTCACGCAAGACCGATACAATCGCGTGTTCACAAATGTCCGCGTTCCCAAATCCAAGCTGAACTTCCCAGCGAGGGAAGGAAGAAGGAGGAGACAGCAATGGCCAAGCTCGGAAATTCTAACGGTGCTGAAGCAATCCGTGTTCGGGGTTTGCTGCTCATCCCAGTCATGGCCGCGTTCGTCCTCGCGGGCTGTGAATCGAAGCAACCGACCGGAGAGGCGAAGAAAGAGACTCCAGCCGCCGAGGTCGCGAAAGAACAGCCTTCCGAGGCATCAGAAGCCACAGAACCAAAGATGGAAGCTTCGGCAGCAGCAGAAGGAGCGGAGAGCGGCACCTTGACTGCTCCCGCCTCGTCTCCGGGTCAGAAAGAAAACGACGAAGGAGTTACACATGCGCAGAAGGGTCACTGGGATGTGGCGGAAAGTCATTTCCGAAAGGCTTTAGAGGCCGATGCGAAACTTGCTGAAGCACAATACAACCTCGGACTGGCGCTCGATAAACAGAACAAGCACGAGGATGCGACAGTTGCATTCAAGAAAGCGGCCGAATTGGCACCGGATAATACAAAGATCACGGGATCTGACATCCTTAAGAAACACACAGGTACATGAAGAGGACAAACAGGAGACTCTCAACTGATCTAACATTTCACAAAGGAGGACCAGCCATGAAGTTCTTTATCGCGCTCGGGTCTTTCATTGCTGTCATTGGGTTCTCCATCTCAACGGCATCCGCCAATCCCTCGATGCTACCCAAACATCCCGGCTATCCTATGGGAAAGGCCATCGACCCGGTAAAAGGACAGTCACTGGCGAACGATCCGGGGCAAAGTGATGCGGTCGGTGACAAGGCACTGGCGGAGGCCGCGGTTGCTGACACGGAACACGTCAAACAGAGTCTCAGTATCAACAGGCAGGACAAGCGTATTCTCGAGAAACCAGGTGCGGGCGTGCTGCCCAAAGTGGAAGGACCATCGATTAAAATCGAACCGCCCGTGAAATCAGCGACAGCAGTGAACGCTGCACCGAAATAAGACCGCGACGAAACCAGTCCTGAATCCAACCCCTGGCCTTAGAGGCCAGGGGTTCGGCAAGTAGCTTGATCAAAAGGTATTTCATCTCCCGAACTCGAGAGAGGCGATCTTCGGCTGGCAATAGCAAAAACCCGGGCGCAGGAAGGGCAGACATCATCGACTCGAGTGAGGTCCTCCCAAGGTACCGCGTGGTTCGCCACAAATTTGGAGCCCTCTATCCACTGGGCTGAAGCGCTTCCCGAACAGATCTCATCGCGAACATACCCGCAACCCACACAGAAATGCACGGCTGGTCCGTTCATGACGGCACCTCAGCTGTCGGATAGTGTGAGGGCCTTTGTGTTTGCGAGGGGAGAGAAACAAAGTAGCCGGATTTTGGATAACGATGCAGTGCTACTCTCCCGCTACGCGACATTCGATCGAGTGTGACAAAGAGTTCGTTCCAGCTGTAATCCGATAGTTGCTGGGTAAGATCGTCTAGATAGCAGGGACCCGTCTGCTGCAAGAAATCCACGATAGCGTCTTCGGGTAATGTGTGTGTAGGATTCACGATGTCCCCCTTCTTAGTATTTGCTTTAGACTCGAGAAGCTTTGCTTTTCAGCTCTTAGTCGGCGGGATTATGCGCCCGAAAGGCAGGCGAGGGAACTAGGGAGACTACCAGCGAAGACGAAAAGGTTTCCGAGGGGGGAACAGGAGAACATCCCCCTAGGTTTTCTCCTAGTGCTTCGTCCGAGCCGGCGGTATACACTACAATGTTACGCCGAGGGAATCGCAGGGACAGAGACGAGACCGTTGGACCAAAGAAAGGTGCCGCGTGACGACACGGAAAAGTCGGACGGTGGCCAGTCGGTGGTTTGTTGCAGTTTCTGCTGCGGCAATATTTGCTCTCGACATGTGGACTTCGCTTGGCTACGCCGAGCCGATGCTCTACGTGCTGCCAATACTCCTTACGTGGCTGCTGCCGGAACGGAACAGCACTTTTTTTGTAGCCGGCGTCACTATCTTGCTCACGTGGGTCGGGGCTATGCTGTCTCCCGGTAATTTTACGCCAGAGGCCATTGCAAACCGGGCCCTGACTTCCACCCTGCTCCTTGTCACTGCTGGACTGTTAACCAAGCAAAGACTATTGACCGAGGCCGCTGCGACCGCCCAAGAGGCACATCGGGAAACCGAGGAACGCCTGCGCCTGTTCATTGAGCATGCGCCGGTCGCGCTGGCGATGTTCGACCGCGAGCTGCGTTACTTGGCTGTCAGCCGTCGTTGGATGGATGACTACAGCTTGGGAAACACGCCGTTAATCGGCCAGTCGCATTATGACGTGTTCCCAGATATCCCGGAACGCTGGAAGGTCGTGCATCAACGTGGGCTGGCCGGCGAGGTCGTGAGGTTGGAGGAAGACCTCTTCGAGCGGGCCGACGGTTCCTCGCAATGGCTCTGCTGGGAAGTGCGGCCGTGGCGAATGAACAATGACAATGTATCGGGCATCCTGATTTTTACGGAAGACATCACCGAGCGCAAAAAAGTTGAGGAAAAGGTACGGAGCAGCGAAGAACTGCTTCGTCACGTGATGGGCTCGTTGTCAGCCCATATCGCTGTTCTTGACAGAGAGGGCATCATTATTGCCGTAAACGAGACATGGGAAAATTTCGCCTTCGAGAATAATGCGCACAATCCGTCCACTATTGGAATCGGCATCAACTATCTTGATGTGTGTCGGCAAGCGGCGACCAGCGATGAATCGGCTCGGCGTGTGCTAGAAGGTTTAGAAGACGTTCTTAACGGAAGAACGCACTCGTTTGCAATCGAGTATCCCTGCCATTCGGCAACCCAACAGCGGTGGTTTGAGTTGCACGCCACTCCTTTGTCAGGAAGCCGGGGAGGGATTGTGGTCTCTCATGAGAACATTACTGACCGAAAGCGTGCGGAAGAGGCGTTGCGCGACTTAACTGCGACATTGGAGCAGCGTATCAAGGAGCGCGCCGCTGAACTTGTGCAGGCCAACGAACGTTTTGAATGGATGGTACAGGCTACGCATGACGGTGTGTATGATTGGAACCTTGTCGACCACACTGTCTACTATTCCCCTCGATGGAAAGAAATGCATGGTATTGAGGAATCTGAGCAGTTGGAATCGAGCGAGGACTGGGCCAGTCGGATCCATCCCGATGATCGTTCTCGAATCGTGGAGAGGCTCCAAGCCTATTGGCATCAGGAGCATCACGAGTTCTGGGAGGAATACCGTATCAGGCGAAAGGACGGGACATACATTTGGGTGCTGGATCGGAGCATTGCCATTCGCGATGGTCAAGGCCGTGCGATTCGCATGGTGGGGGCAGAGACGGACATCACCTGGCGAAAGGAAGCCGAGGAGGCTTTGCGCCGTCAGGAGCACGAATTCCACGCACTTGCCGATAATGTTCCGGCATTTTTCGCCTATCTCGGCTTGGATCGGCGATATCGGTATGTGAACAAGCGTTATGAAGAATTGTTCGGCCTGCCCATTGATGAGATTACCAAGATGACCGTGGAACAATTGCTCGGCAGAGAGGGATACGCCCAGGTGGGATCGCATTTGGATGAGGCGTTTCGGGGGACGGCCTGTTCCTTCGATTATCGGCTTGAGCCACCTGGCACGGGGGAGTGTTGGCTCTCTGCGCAGTATGTCCCGGACCGAGATGAGGCGGGTCGCGTCATCGGTTTGTTCGTCTTGCTTTCAGATATCACACAACTAAAGCTGACCGAAACGATGCTCCGCGAGCGTGAAGAGGAGCTGAGCCACTTAAGCGCTAAATTATTGCTGGTCCAGGAGGAGGAACGGCGGCGGATTGCGCGTGAGATCCATGACGATCTTACGCAACGACTGGCGGCCCTCACACTGGAGTTGCACCGGCTGCAGCTATCTGACACGGGACTCGGCGACGCGTTTTCAGTCCGTCTCCAGAAGCTCACAAAATCTGCTGAAAAGTTGACGTCGGATTTACAAAGATTGGCACATCACCTTCACCCGGCAATCCTCGAGCATGTAGGCCTCGAAGCCGCGGTGCGAGAACTGGTTGACGATTTTGCCGCTACTACGGGGCTGGAAACCGAGGTCATGGTGAAGGGCCTGCCCGGGGATATTCCACTCGAACGAGCCACATGTCTGTACCGCATCTTGCAGGAGAGTCTCCGGAACGTACAGAAACATGCCAAGGCGAAAACCGTGCTGGTCAGAATCGTGCAGACGCCGGGGGGGATCGGTCTTTGCGTCCATGATGATGGACAAGGATTTGAGAGCGGTCCGGACGAGTCGCGTCTAAAAGGACTCGGATTGACCAGTATGGAGGAGCGAGTAAAGCTCTACAATGGAACCTTCCGCGTCAGAACGAAGCAGAATGATGGAACCGAGTTGCATGCCTGTATACCGCTTGAAGACATAATAAGGTGAAGCGTAAGTTGTCTCCTGGAGACATCGCGAGTAATGAACATCTTGTATCATGTGATGTCCCTGCGCAAGATGCTGGGACAGAAATGGTTGTAATCATGAGGCACGAGAAGCCGCGGGTGCTCATAGCTGATGACCATTCCATCCTCTTGGCCGGTTTGCGCAAATTGGTGGAGGGCATGTGTGAAGTTATCGGCGCCGTCGAGGACGGTCGGGCATTGGTGGAAGAGGCAGAACGGCTTAAGCCGGACCTGATTATCTTAGATATCTCGATGCCGCTGTTGAAT
>NZ_CDLUDY010000011.1:0-9335 GCF_975968855.1 Petrachloros mirabilis | reverse complement strand
GGGCTGGTCGTTCGTCAAACAACACTGGGATCAGATGGACAAGCGTTTTCCTAAACAGGGACTCCGGCGGATGTGCGGAGGCATCACAAGTCTCTGCGAACCTGAACTTGCGCGAGACGTCCAGGAATTCTTTTCGGCACGCAGGATCGATCTGGGCGGGAAAACCCTGCAACAGTACTTCGAGCAACTACGCATTGCTGTCTCGTTTCGAGAACGCAACGGGGAGGAATTACGAAGATTGCTGTCACAGAATCAGTAGTTCCTACACAATCATCCCGGACAAACTGGCTGAGCACACTACACGCTTGGAGTGCCCGCCTTTTCTGATTATCCACCGCGCGATACCGGATGACTCACAATTCTCTTCCTGCTTTTATTCATGACGTAGTATCGTGAGCGGTCGCTTGCCAAGAATGTTAAACGTACTGAGAAAGCCGACACACAGCGTCAAGATAATTGTGCAGGCGAGACCCGTGAGTAGCACGGTCGGGTGCAGGCCCCAAGTCAGGTCAAAGATATGGATTAAAACTAGCCATGACAGGGCGCTCGAAAGGCAGATTGCCATTACCCCCCCGACCATTCCCAAGAGCGCATACTCGGCGGCAAACGTTCTGGCAATGAGCCCCCGGGTGGCACCAAGTGCCTTGAAGATTACGGACTCGTAGAGCCGCCGATACCTTGTGGCCGCGAGCGCCGCTGCCATCACCAACGCTCCCGTGACAACGCAGAATATCGCGACAGCACGGATCGCCAGGGCTAGACGGTCGAGGACCCTCGTGAAATTGTCAAGGACATCGCCGATGTGTATTGCGCTCACATTGGGGAAGGATGCCACCACAGCCTGCTGTAACGACACCTCGATATCTGACGGCACACGGATCGTAGCCACATAGGTCAAGGGCGCACCGTTAAGCGATCCTGGAGAAAGAATCATGTAGAAATTCGTCGAAAAGTTCCCCCAATCGACCTTGCGAATGCTGGAGACCTTTGCGCTAATCGTGGCACCCTGGATATCGAATTCCAGGGTAGAACCGATCTCCAATCCCAACGATTTTGCCGCTTCTTCTTCGACCGAAACTTCTGCTTCGGCAAACGCCTGCCCCGGCTTCCACCAGGTTCCCTGTATGATGTCATTGCCTTTGGGTACCTGATCGAGAAAAGTCAGGACATACTCGCGAGACAGGTACCACCGCTTTCGTCTTAGATCCTTGCCCTCCTCTTCAGGATCATCTTCGTCCTCTCGTGTACCCTCAACCTTCACCACCTCGCCATTCACGGCGTGCAGTCGTGCCCGAACGAGAGGAGTCAATTCCGGCGACGATCCGGAAGTCTTCTGCCTAATCAAGTTGGCAAACCGTTCAGTTTGGTCGGGTTGTACGTCGATGAAGAAAAATGTCGGAGCATCGTCCGGGCGCGTATTTCCGATCTGATGCAGGAGCGACTGTTCCACCAACGCCACCGTAACAATTGTTGTGACACTCACCCCGATGGCAACCAATATTCCATGTGTATGGCCTCCTGGCCGCATGATGTTTCCCATCGCATAGCGCAGGCTGAGCGAGACGGGTTTAGGCAGAACTCGAATCCCTCCCAGAAGCAGCTTCGCGGAGACAAAAATAAGGACAGCAGCGGCCATCAAGCCGCCGAGAAATAACCCGCCGACTTTCCACGATCCGGCTTGCCAGATCGACAGTGCTCCGAGTCCGATCACAATAGCAACGGCGACGAGGACTGCTCGCGAATCGTTTAATCCGCTCCGAATCCACCATGGGGAGCGAGGCGAATTCGTTCCAAGAGAAGCTGATTCCACTTCGCGTCGAAATATCGCCGCTGGTTTGACTTCACGAATTTTGAGCAACGGCCAAAGGGTAAACAAAAGCGTGGTGAGGAGCCCCAGAGCACCCCCTTTCATCAAAGGCAACAACGAAGCCTGTGAGAGGTCTGTAGAAACGCCCAGTTGATCGAGCAGATCCGACACAAATATCCCGGCAAGGAAAGGTGGCAACAAATGCTGCAACACGATCCCCAGCAGCATACCGGCGAGGCTTCCCAGGAGGCCAAGCCCCAGAGCCTGTACGACATACGCGCGAATAATTGTGCCAGAGTCCGCTCCGAGGATTTTCAGAATCGCGATGACTTTCAGCTTCTCATGCAAGAACGCTTGAATCGACATCGCCACGCCCAGTCCACCGATAAAGAGTGCCGTCAACCCGATGAGCCCGAGATACCGAGACAACTGCTCCAGGAACCGCTTGAGCTGCGGTTGGGCTTCCCGATAGCCTGTAACACGAACACGTTCGGCAGCCAATCGACCTCGCAGCTCCTCCCGAAGAGGCTCCAGTACCGTTCCTGTAGGAAGTTTGAGAAGATGCCGCTCTCGAACGCGGCTTCCCGGTTTGATAAGTTCTGCTGCTTGGAGTCCTTCTTGCGAGATAATGACCCGTGGGCCCAGGCTGAAGGCGTTAGCCATACGATCCGGCTCCGTACGAACGATGCCGGTAATTTTGTACGTAGCCTGTCCGATCTTAAGCGGGTCGCCGATTGAAAGGTCCATGCGAAGCAGCAGGGATTCTTGGACGATAGCACCGAGACAAGGCTGTCGATTACAGGTTCCTGAATCCGGATGGAGCAAGGAATCAACAGATCGCACAGGCTCTAATTTCAAAGTCCCATATAATGGGTAGGAGGAATCAACCGCCTTGAGCTCGATTATCTGGGTAGTTTGAGCAGCCCCTCTCTTCCGATCAACATCCTGCGATTGAGCTGCCATAGCGACCAACTCACTGACATGAGTGGTGACGATTCCACGATCGCCTAACGAATGCAGCACACTCTGGCCCTGCTCGCTGAGAGGATGCGATGAGCGAATTTCCAGATCTCCGCCTAGGAGGCCTCTCGCTTCTTTTGTAACCGTCCGATCCACATGAGCCGAAAAAAGCGAGACTCCGACCAAAGCACCTACTCCTACTGCTATGCAAAAGAAAAAATAGAGGAAATGCCGCCAAGCCCCTCTCGTTTCCCGCCAAGCCATGGAGAAGACGAACTCGTTCATCGTTCAGACCCATTAGCTCTACTCCGTGAGACCATTTCATCGGACTCAATTCGGCCATCGCGCAGAGCTACCACCCTGTGCATCAGCGACGCGATTGCACTGTCGTGCGTCACCAATACCAAGGTCGTACCGCGATCGCGATGAAGAGAAAGCAACAACTCCATAACCTGTTTCCCGGTCACCGAGTCGAGATTGCCGGTCGGTTCATCGGCCAAGAGAATCGGGGGACGGCAGGCAAAGGCCCGAGCAACGGCGACACGTTGCTGCTCACCTCCCGACAGTTGTACAGGGTAGTGATTGACGCGCTCACGAAGTCCCACGGCGCTCAGCAATTCGATCGCCTCGACTCTGGGGGAGGAGTATCCGGCCAATTCCATTGGAACAAGAACATTTTCTAGAGCGGTGAGCGTGGGAATCAGGTGAAACGATTGAAAGATATAACCGATCATTTCCCGACGAAAGCGGGCCATGCGGCTTTCAGAAAAAGTCGTAATGTCCGTTCCGCCCAGCTCAATGGACCCGCTTGAGGGTCGATCCAGCCCTGCCATCAGTCCAAGCAATGTAGACTTTCCGCTCCCGGAAGGTCCGACAATGGCAACCATCTGCTTGGCGGGAATTTCTATGTTGACGTCGTCAAGGATGGTCACGGTCCGTCCGCCGGCCGTCAATCTCATGGAAAGTCGCTGGATCTTGATCATGCAACCGAATTTCCCATGGCAGAGAATCTCCTTCCTGGTAGTATACTGTAGTTGCATGAAACTTTTAGGAGTGAGTACGTCGACATTACACCACTTGATCGTGCTTCTCACGATCCTCACAATTTACCAGTCGAGCGCTTTGGATACTGTTCTTGCGGAGTCGACACAACAAACGCGAAACGCTTCTGGAGAGATTCCTCGAATTGTGGCTTTCGGAAACAGTCTTACAGCTGGCCTCGGTGTCTCCCCAGATGAAACCTACCCTGCGCATTTACAACAACACCTGGATCGTAGCGGCATCCGTTATCGAGTCGTGAATGCCGGAGTGAGTGGAGACACGACCGCTGGCGGATTACGACGCGTGGCCTGGATCCTTAAAAGTAGACCTCAAGTGGTCATCCTTGAGTTAGGGGGGAATGACGGATTGCGGGGTCTCAGTCTCTCAGAAACTAGATCGAATCTCGAAACAATTATCCAAAAGTTTCGTGAGGCATCCGTCACCGTCGTGCTGGCCGGAATACAGCTCCCTCCCAATTATGGCAAAGAGTATACGGCGGGTTTTCAGGCAATCTACCCCGCGCTTGCCAAGAAGTACGGGCTGGTCTTCATCCCGTTTATTCTCGAAGGGGTAGCAGGATCGGTTACACTCAATCAGGCAGATGGCATCCATCCCACGGGGGAAGGCTATCAGATCATCGCACAGCATGTTTTCGAGCAGCTAGAACCCTTACTATCGGAGGGCTCCCCTTGAGAGAAGGGATACGAACTCACGCGAGAATCTAATAAAAAAAGCAGGCCCCCTAAGTATGCTCAGGAGGCCTGCTTTTCAAACGAAAACAAATTGCCTAGCTTTTCCTCAAGAATGTGTCGTAGACACCATAAGCCAAGATCAATCCGATCAACGTATAGTACATGCCAGTGATCCCGCTATAGTCCGGCGGGCCGTCCCCTTTCGGTTCGTTGGCCAACACCTGGGAGGCACTCAGCAAGAGTACCGTTCCAGCGAACGTCCCAGCCTGCGCAAGAAACTTCATCATAAGCCATCCTCCCTCGTACGTATCAATAAGAAGACGATTCAGAGGGGCGCATTGTACTCAAACTGCCAGGTTTCACGCAAGGGGGCTTGGAAATGAACCGGCTATTAGGGATTTGATTTGGCAACGGCCTTGAGGGCGGCAGCAGCTTCTTTGAATGAATTTGCGAGCTTATCAAGCTGGGAACCTTTTGAAAGTAATTCTCCTGCCATTGTCTTGACTTGATTATCGTAGCTCACGATGTCAGAGGCAACTTCTGCCACCCTTGCAACCATGTCTTTATAGCCAACTGCTTCCTGTTGCAACTGTTGGATGGCCGTTTGTGCTGTCCTCACTTCGGCCATAGAGGCTTCGAGCTGTTGCGTTATGCGCGAGACGTAGGCTTCGCGATCCTTTCGCTCCGACTCAAGGCTAACCTGGATCTCTTCAACTTCGCGGCGCCGTTCGTCGAGGTTGCGAATGATCTGAGCCCAAGCCGCAACATTTCCGTTCAATCTCGAGGAGTCAGGAAGGGGCTGCCTCTCTTCAAGGGCCTTCATCGCCGGCTGCAACCATTCAACGAAGGCCATAACCTCGCTCAATTTCAGATCAGCTGTTTGGGCACTAGATGAGCCCATTCCGCCTCCATTGCCATATTGGCCATTCACGGTCGTGGTTGAGGAGGCGGATGACTGGTTTGGTGCCTTGGCGGTAGCCCGTGGGCGGACCCAGCGGTGATATTCCAATAGCACTGCGATGCAGTGACGGCACATCGGTTCTTCAGGGAGCGAGCAACTGCATTTTGAGACAAGGTGTCCGTCTTTGAGGCGAATGGTTTGTTCATAGAGACCGGAGTTGCCGATTACGGCGGACGAGATCTGCACGTCATCGGCTTCCACGATTCGCACTCGATTTTCTGAAAGGTATTGGTTGCCGAGATGGAAGGCATTACGGTCGACGACGCCTTGAATCATAGGAGGATCCAACAGGCTCAATCGGTCAGCCGAACAGGGGATCTTATTTCGCATACGCGCGGTTCCCACGGTAAACGTCTGGTCTCCGATATCGTAATTTTTGTTAGTGTGAAACGCTTCCTCTCATCTGTCAAGCGCACAGGCATTCTTTACACGGTGGAAGTGGAGGCTACACAACCGGATCGCTAGGCGCATTGGCGCGGATAGTCAAAGGGAAATTAGCGACATCGACGAGGCGGGCCATGGGATGAGAGCGGCGTCAGCCAGACATAATCAGCGATCATCCCGTTAATCATTTCGTGGAGTTCCTCAAGGCGTCCCTTTTCATAGGCCGTCAAGTAAATAGTCACTTGCTGGACGTCGTTGCTCAGACGGCGCGCGACCCTCTTCGGCACCGGAAGGTTGTATTGGATATGACCTCCTCCCGTATAGCTCACAACCGGTCCGCTTCCAGACTTCTTCGAATCACGTACCGCCTCAACGATCGACTTTGCCATGCCTTCGTCACGAACCATCGATGCCTCGTACATAGACTGGTACATCTTGTCCGAGCCCCCATCATGACAAGCACGGAGCTGACGCATAAGCTGTTGCCGGTACGTCGGATCGTCGACGATCTCTTCTTCTTGCATACCCCATCGAGTCCACTCGGGGTCGAGCCGCACATTCGCGAGCCCCTGTTTTGCCACCAGCCTAATCAGGCGCTTGGGGGGATTCAATGCAACCAGCGATAATTGATGCGATTTGGCAAAAGAAACCAAGCCTTCATAGTCCTCAAAAGGTCCGCCCCAATTTTGTTTCCAGCCGCTCAGATCGATAAATTCCTCTCGGCTCACATCCTTTGTCCTCACATAACGGTCCAACTCCTGCTGGTTCTCCCATCCGAACATCTCCATTGCCAGTACCGGCCGATGTCCCCCATCCGTCAATTCTTTCAGCACTGTCAACGCGGCATTTATGTGAGAGCGGTTATGGTGTTCTTCTCCAAAGTACACAATCTCCTGTTGACCAACACGCTGCATTAATACGTCAAAAGACACCGGTAGCCCCGACGAGGTTTCAATAATCTCGCCCTCCTTCCACTCCACGGGGCTGTCAAGCGGCGCAGTGACAACAGGCGAGTGAGGGCGGACTGAACAGCCCCCCGCCGTCATGAGAATCCACAGCAAGACAACAAGTCGTCCGATCGTCGCTGTCAATGGCACGAAGTTATTGGTTCCTTTCTCTCGTTTTTCCTAACACAGCAGCATTGTTGCAGCAAGACCTCAAACCTTGACCCTCCGACTATGGACCGTTATGCTGCGCACTTCACTGTGTGCTCAGCGCCATGCGTCAGCAGGATTCCCATCCAGCCTTATCATACCGATGACGACAGAAGCCAAGGTTCTCTCTGAATTTCGCTCGCAGGTTTCTAGGGTCATCAAAGAGCGCGCGAGGGAATGGGAAACGTCACGTAGACTCCTCGAAACAACCCGGTTCAATAAAACGCTGCGCCGGCTGCTCGAAGAAGCCAATCGCTCCGATCATCTCCCTTCCCCGGTTCGAGACACCATCACCGTTGCCTTAAAGCATGGAGAAGCTCAACGCATACAAGACCTGCCGGGAGCAAAACTTAAGGAGTTGACCGGCCTTCCGCCGAGCAAAGCCTTTAGGGCGCTCTGCGTCTTGTTTAATCTGGTAGAAATTCCGTCCTTTCGTTGGCCTGCCCCAACGCTCGATGATGAAAAGATCGAGCAATTTCTCCGTAATCACGACAATCCTTTCGATCTCCTGTTGACATCCGACGTGCCATCCGTCCTCGACCTCGGGGCCGGCGACCTATCGTTTGCAACCGAACTCGCAGACCGGTACGTGCCGTTGGTGCGTGAACGAGGCCGCACGCTTATCCTGCACGCTGTGGATCGACTCAGACCTCAATCCCAATTGGGGGGGCCTCTACATCCTGACCAGGAACGCCTTCAAGGACTGAGAACCCGCCCTGGCCTCTCGTTTCAATTTTTCGGCGATCAAGATATGTGCAGCCTTGAGACCCTTGACCAGACTGATCGTCTCGCACCCTGCTACACCATTTCGACCTGTTGGGCTCCTGCTACTCCTACCTTTGCATATGAACCAACAAGACTCTCTCCTGAAATAATTCAGGCGGAGTTGCGACGGACAAAAGGGGCCTTTCATCACACCCTCTATGCGGGAGAGTCGGCTCTCGAAGTCCGACACGGGGACCGCACACTGCTTTTCCCCCCTTGGAAATTCGACATCCGAGGGCCATTGGCATTGCTGGATGTGATTTCACGACGCGGACGCCTTTGCATCCTGGGCGCAGTCGACAACCAAGTGTTCTGGGAACTTCTCTCACAGTTGCTTGAAGACGATCGATACCGGCCGGTCGATAAGCCTTTTACTGCTGAGTCGATTCCGGAAGTGTTTGGGGAGATTTATCGAAATCTGGCGGCCGTACCGATCGGTGGAACCATCGATCTGTCGATGTGTGCCACCTTACGAACACGGATTCCCTTCGTACTTTCGAAACAAGGTCGGCATCCACCCTCACATGCATTTCGCACGGTCCAGGTGCGCCGAGGCGCGACCTTTCCGCATATGCCGGCCAGCAGTACTGCGAGGTGTTTTCGCGACATGGTGGAAGAAATACCGCCCTGGATGCTGGTCCTCGTCCCCTATCTCTAGCTTGAGACAACCTTCGTTTTTCATCACACTAAGACAGAACCTCGCCGGAATCCGTGGATTTATTGACCGTCTTTCAACCCTTTGTTAGACTTCCCCCGTGCAAAACCACCATCCATTATTGAGCCACCAGAGCCAATAATTCCCCATGAATCAATCGAGTAGCATTGGAAGTATTCAGGATAATATTGCCCGGGTTATCAGGGGAAAAGATGAGGTCATCGAGATGGCCGTCGTATGCCTCTTGGCTCGTGGACATCTTCTCCTCGAAGATGTTCCTGGGGTAGGTAAAACCACGCTCGCCCATAGCCTCGCCAGATCCCTCGATTGTTCTTTCAAGCGCATCCAGTTCACAAGTGACTTACTTCCGTCCGATATCGTCGGGGTCTCTATGTTCAACAGGCAGAAGCAAGGGTTCGAGTTCATGCCGGGACCTATTTTCGCCAACATCGTTCTGGCGGATGAAATCAATCGAACGACGCCAAAGACGCAGAGCAGCTTGTTGGAAGCGATGAGCGAAGCGCAGATTTCCGTCGATAACCAGACCTATCCCTTGCACCAGCCCTTCATGGTCATTGCCACGCAAAACCCGGCCGAATACCACGGTACTTTTCCACTACCTGAATCACAACTCGATCGTTTTCTCATGCGGCTACGGATCGGTTATCCCTCATTAGAAGAAGAACGCAAGGTTCTTGGACGTCCCTATGCGCACCATCCGGCCGAAACTCTCGAGGCCGTTATGCCGGCACAGGAAGTTCTGGAGCTCCAGCGTCGCGTAGACACGATTCACACCGACGAGAGCCTCACGGACTATCTCTTGGCCATCGTCCAAGCCACACGGAACAGCGAGCTGTTGTCGCTCGGCGTCAGTACGAGAGGCGCCCTCGCGCTCAATAAGGCAGCTAAAGCATTG
>NZ_CDLUDY010000010.1:0-8524 GCF_975968855.1 Petrachloros mirabilis | reverse complement strand
GTCATCGTTTCGTTCGAACATGCCTGAGAGACAGCCGAATCCGATGTCCACCGTTGCGCCATCTCCACCCTGTGCCACAACCTTTACATCCTCGCGCCCCTTTGCACGTAACGCCGCCGCAACTCCGCTTGCAACCGCCGGGGCATTACCGAATACCGAGTGCATCCACGGAATCTGCCACGAGCTTTCCGGATAGGGACTGGAAAAGACCTCGAGACATCCGGTGGCATTGATCGCGATCAACCGGTTGTGCGAGGCACGCATTGCGGAATCGACAGCATAGCGCGCTCCCAGCGCTTCTCCACACCCCTGGCAGGCGCGATGGCCGGAGTTCAGGGAATTCGTTCGATCCATCAGGGACTGAACGGTGCGGGATTCTTCATCAAGCAATCGATTCCCGGCCGTGAACGTTTCGGTCTGATAGAATTTCATCCGTTGAGTCGTCATCGACTGCTCCGTCAGACCACCTTGGTCCCAATGGCATTCACCGCACGAATAACGCGTTCTGCAAGCGGCCCGGCTTGCCTTTGCTCGCGTCTGCGAGCAGTCTCCTCGTCGATCACATTCCCCTTGAGATCCAAAAAATGCGGTTCGGTCAATCGTTCAGCACGAGCCTCCAAAACCATCTGCTTCAGTGAAGCGGTGGAAATGGAGCGCCCACCGAGACCTGCAATTACAGTGTGCACGGTACCACCCAACCTTTGCAGTGCCATCCGAACGTCGGCGGAGACAATTCCTCCTACCCCGACAGCTAAATCTTTTTCCACAACGATGATCCGCTTCGTACCCTCCAACGCGGTCAATAACTCTCCGGCTGGAAACGGTCGGTAGCATCCGATTTTCACGCACCCGACAGCGATCCCCTCCGCCCTCAGGTCATCGACGGCGTCTTTGATCGTACCAACCACAGAACCCAGCGCGACGACGGCAATGTCGGCATTCTCCATCCGATATGCGGCGCAGAGTCCTCCCGACCGACGCTGAAACTGTCGTTCAAACTCGTCCGCTATTTCAGGCACGAGCGACAACGCCCGAAGATGCTGCTGATGGGCCAGATACTTCACTTCCGTAAAGGCTTCAGGACCTACCATCGACCCGATCGTGATCGGGTCGCTCGGATCCAGCACCTGTACAGGCGAGAAGGGAGGAAGGAAGGCATCGACCGATGCCTGATCAGGAAGATCGATCGCTTCAAAAGCATGGGTCAGAATATACCCGTCCATGCAAACCATCACGGGGCAACTCAGTTCCTCAGCCAGCCTGAAAGCTTGGATATGGAGATCTGCAGCTTCCTGATTCGTTTCTGCGTACAGCTGTATCCACCCTGCGTCCCGCAACGCCATACTGTCGGAATGGTCGTTCCAAATGTTGATCGGGGCGCCGACCGCTCGATTCGCGATCGTCATAACGATCGGCAATCCGAGTCCCGCCGCGTTGTATACCGCTTCAGCCATGAACAGGAGTCCTTGGCTGGTCGTAGCGGTATAGGTCCGCGCACCGGCTGCTGAGGCACCGATTAACACACTGAGCGCTCCGAATTCAGACTCCACATTGAGATACTGGCACCGGCCGGCATCGCCCTGCTTGACCATGCGAGACAAGCGTTCCACGATATGAGTCTGCGGCGAAATCGGATAGGCTGCGATGACCTCAGGCCGGCTCAGTACGACGGCCTCAGCGATAGCCTGCGACCCCTCAATTTGCGCGTGCATGTTGCGACAGCCCTCCCTCGTTGGCGACACAGGCTGTGACGTGATCGTAGCCGTCTTTCGAAGCTGCGACGTTGGCCTCACCCAGGGAACCGTGGAACTTGTTGCGTATCGCGGACTGGACGGATGCCAGCTTGATCAATCCGGTCATCGCGGCGAATCCTCCCAAGAGAGGCGTGTTCGCAATAGGTCGTTTCATCCGGTTCAGCCCGATGTCGGAAGCCGGCACGGCACAGACGTGACGAGATGGAAGCAACTTCAGAAATTCTCCGATCCCCAGTTCATCCAACGAGAAGGTCGAATTGATCAAGACATAGCCATCCGGTGACAAGCCCGCAAACACTTCGACCTGATGAAGCAACGTGGGATCCTGAATGATCAACACGTCGGGATGCGTGATTGACTCACGCGTGCGTATTGCTCGTTGAGCGATGCGACAGAAAGCCATTACCGGCGCCCCCATCCGTTCCGAGCCAAAACTGGGAAAGGCCTGGGCATGTTTGCCATCGGCAAACGCGGCCATCGACAATAGCTCCGCCGCCGTCACGACTCCCTGCCCGCCTCGCCCATGTATCCGCACCTGCATCATCTCTTCAGTTCCTTACTGCTCGGGGTTCACAATCCTGCCCTCCCGGCGTCACGACCGATGGTGCAGGTCCTACGTGTCATGCTGTCAGGTCGAAAGCTTACCCGTTGCTTGGTCGAATAAACCTTTGATGAAGGTGTCCTACTCATTCGTGACATACATCAACTTCTGATCTCGCTGTCGAGCCGGCAACAGAGGCATATCACCGGGATTGTTTGTTCCTATTTGAGTGGTATGCGCAATCATCATGCCATCTCGTGGTCTACGGATCTCCGCTCAGAAGCCCACACTTCGTTGAAAGACAAAACTTTTTGAACCGCTCCCACACCGCGTTACCCAGGCAAAACTCCCCAGACCAGGCAAGCCGTCTGTCGCAAGATTCCACAGGGGAAAAGGCGGACTACACACCTCAGAGAGCCCACCAACCAACATGCTCAGGGCAGCAAGAGTCGTGGGAGCCGCCATTTGTGGTAAAGGCTGCGGGCTTCTCTTCCCTAACTAGCTCGACGAATGAAATAGGCAGGACGAATTTCTTTTGTGCTGCTCCGGCACGCAACTTGTGAGATCATCTCCTGGAGGCACCTGCCGGAGGAATGATGTTCGGAAAGCCGGTTACGCTATTCCAGATTCTCGGATTCAAAGTTCAACTCGATTTCAGTTGGGTCATCCTGGCCTTGCTGATTAGTTGGTCACTGGCCAGCGGATATTTTCCAGCCTATTATCTCGGCCTGGATCGCTCGACCTATTGGTGGATGGGAGTGTCGGGGGCGTTGGGCCTCTTCGGGTCGATCATCTTTCACGAACTGGCTCACTCCGTAGTGGCGAGACGGTATGGGATTCCTATTAAGAGCATCACCCTGTTCATTTTCGGAGGCGTGGCGCAGATGGATGAAGAACCGCCCAGTCCGAAAGCGGAGTTTCTCATGGCTATCGCCGGTCCGATCTCAAGTTTCATCCTCAGCGGCGCCTGCTACCTCGCGTCTGAAACCGGATATCGGCAGGGGCTCCCCCTTCCCCTGGTAGGGATCTTCGGCTACCTGACGCTCGTGAATGGTTTGCTCGGCACCTTTAATCTGATTCCCGCATTTCCCCTCGACGGCGGACGTGTGCTTCGCGCGGCATTGTGGCAATGGAAGAAAGACTTGCAGGGGGCGACCCGATCGGCGTCCCGCGTCGGATCTCTCTTCGGCCTGATCCTGATGCTTTCAGGAGTTTTTCAGGTGATCACCGGAAATTTCATGGTGGGCGTATGGTGGTTTGTCATGGGGCTTTTCTTGCGCAGTGCGGCCACCGCATCGTATTACCAACTGGTCGCACGCGCCACGCTTGGGGGCGAACCGCTTCGCCGCTTCATGACCCCAAACCCCGACACCGTTCCTGCGAATTTGACCCTGGACGCTCTAGTCGAAGAGCATTTCTATCGCTCGTTGCACGACCTCTATCCCGTCATGCACGACTCACGTCTCATCGGCTGTGTCACGTCGAAACAGATCGCTGGTATCCCGAAAGATCAATGGACACGGCACACGGTACGGGACATCGCAACCCCCTGCTCCGAGGAAAACACCGTCAGCGCCGACGCTGATGCACTCGCCGCCCTTTCCATCATGAACAGGACCGGGAACAGTCGTCTCATGGTGATGGAAGGCGACCGTCTTGTCGGGATCGTCGCCCTGAAAGACTTGCTGAAACTGCTCGCTCTGAAGCTGGATCTCAAAGGGATGAAATGAATGGTCGCAAAGGCCCCTCAGGCAATGGATCCGCGTTTAGGATATGGCAAGGAACGGCGCGAAGAATCGGATATACGCCACGAGGTCCTTAATCTGATCGTCGGTCAATTTTCCACGCCAGGCATGCATAGGACTGAACAGCACACCGTCCTGAATCGCAATGAACAGCTCGACGTCGGTCTTGATCCGGTGTTTCACCAAGTGGAAATTCGCCGGCGGAACGACGAGATACTTGGCTTCCGGTCCCATGCCGTCACCCGCTTCACCGTGGCAGCGCAGGCAATGTTCCTGATAAAGCTCCTCACCTCTCTTCGGACTGCCTCTCAGATCTTGAGCTGACACTCCAAACACGACCGTCAACAGAAGTCCGCATAGCACACCTGCAGCCAATGTATTCTTCATTCTTTCTCCTTCTCAACTTCACAACCATCCCGAGGACGCAGCTTCTGGAGGATATCGCTTACCAGCTTGAGATCTATTTTATCTTCCGGTTCTCAATCAGGGTATCGACTACAGATGGATCGGCCAACGTCGACGTATCCCCTAAATCATCCAATTGGTTGGCCGCAATCTTGCGCAGGATGCGTCGCATGATTTTACCGGACCGTGTTTTCGGAAGTGCGGCAGCCCATTGGATGTAGTCGGGTTTGGCAATCGGGCCGATTTCCTTACGGACCTGTTCGATCAGCATTCGGAACAACTGATCCGATGCGTGGGCGCCTTTCTTCAGCACGACGTAGGCATAAATGCCTTGCCCCTTGAGCTCGTGGGGAAACCCGACGACAGAGGCCTCCGCCACATCCGGATGCTTGGACAGCGCGCTCTCCAACTCCGCGGTCCCCATGCGATGGCCGGAAACGTTCAGGACGTCGTCAATTCGGCCTGTGATCCAATAGTACCCGTCGGCGTCGCGTCTGGCGCCATCCTCTGTGTCGTACAGGCCCGGAAATCTGCTGAAATAGGTCTTGAGATACCGCTCGTGACTTCCGTGGATCGTGCGAGCCAGCGAAGGCCATGGGCGGGTGATAACAAGCCGGCCCTGGGCCTCACCTTCCAGGATGGTTCCATTCTCGTCAACCAAAGCCGGCACGACGCCAAAAAACGGCTTAGCCACTGATCCTGGCTTCAAATCCATCGCCCCCGGCAGAGGAGTCAAGAGGAGCCCGCCCGTTTCCGTCTGCCACCACGTGTCCGCAATGGGACACCGCCCTTCCCCGACAACTCGATAGAGCCATTCCCACGATTTAGGATCGATCGGCTCGCCGACACTCCCCAGCATGCGCAGGCTCTTGCGGCTGGTCTTCTTTACCGGTTCATCACCTTGCGCCATCAATGCGCGTATCGCCGTCGGTGCCGTGTAGAAGATGTTGACCTTGTGTTTATCGACCAGCTGCCATAAGCGGGAGTAGTCGGGATAATGAGGCACTCCTTCGAATAGCATGGTGGTCGCGCCGTTCGCGAGCGGACCGTACACGATGTAGGTATGGCCGGTAATCCATCCGACGTCAGCCGTACACCAATATACTTCCCCGTCGTGATAATCAAAGGCGTATCGATGAGACATAGCGGCGAAGACCAAATAACCGCCAGTGCTGTGTACGACGCCCTTGGGTTTGCCCGTAGACCCTGAGGTATACAAAATGAACAACGGATCTTCGGCGTCCATCTCCACCACCGGACATTCGGACGAACTGTTGGCGACAACCTCGTGATACCACCCGTCGCGCCCGCTGGTCCAAGGAATGCTCTCGCCCAGATGTTTGACGACCAGAACAGTCTTGACAGCGGGACAGTCTTCCAGCGCCTGGTCCGTTTTTTTCTTGTGATCGATCGTCTTGGTCCCATGCCGATAACCGTCGGCGGTGACAACCAACCGGCAAGCACTGTCTTGGACACGATGTTTGAAAGCTTCTGAGGAGAAACCGGCAAACACCACGGAGTGGATGGCGCCGATGCGGGCGCAGGCGAGCATGGTAAAGACAGCCTCGGGAATCATAGGCATGTAGAGGCAAACACGGTCACCTTTTCCAATGCCTCGCTCCTTGAGCGCATTTGCCAATCGACAGACGTGCTCGTGCAATTCACGATAGGTAACCGTGCGGCTCTGACCCGGCTCGTTCCCCTCCCAGATGATTGCAATCTGATCGCCGCGCTTTGCTACATGGCGATCGACACAGTTGTAAGAGGCATTAAGTCGCCCGCCCTCAAACCAACGGACATAACCTCTCTTGAAATCCCAATCGAGCACTTTCCGCCAGCGTCCCGCCCAGGTTACAAAGGCATGGCCTTGATCGTTCCAGAACCCTTCAGGATCCTCGACCGAACGCCGATACATCTCTTGATAGCGTTCTTCCGTGATATGGGCATGTTTTCGAAATTCATCGGGAATGGGATAACGCTCTTCGCTCATACGGATCCTCTCGAATTACATTAAGAGATATGACTCAGCCGGGAATCCCGGTTCCCAGTACCGATGCCGGAATCGCAGCAAGGAGATCGCCGTGGCAGGCACGGTTGCTGGCGACAAATCCTCTGGTGTTCTTGATTTCCGGTTCATCGTAGCGCAACGGCCCTCCCGCCATGTCGCTCATGAAGCCGCAGGCCCCTCGCAGGATGGCTTCCGCTCCGCAGACATCCCATTTGCTCGTATAAGGCGCGGGTTCCACATAAGCATCAGCCTGTCCGGAAACCAGTAAGGCAATTTTTGCGCCGACACTCCCACAGGGGATTTCGTTTACCATTCCAAGACGTGACTTAACTACGTCGATCACAGGATGGCGATGCGAACGGGAGACTGCCAGACGCAAAGGTTGGGGGGACGCTGCTGCGGATACCCACGTCCGTTTCGTGTCATTCCCCTTGATGATCCAAGCGGAATCGTCGCACACACCGGCATAGAGCGTACCGGTGACAGGACAGTAGACCACACCGAGTTTCGGTAGCCCCCCTTCGAGGAGTCCGATGATGACCGAAAATTCTCCGGTTCGCGCCACAAACTCCCCTGTTCCATCCAACGGATCGACGTACCAAACGCGCGGTTTACAACGAGCCTCCTCCGAAACCGGGTACTCTTCGGAGACAATGCCGTCATCGGGGAACTCGCGAGCCAGACCTGCAAGGATGACCTCCTGCGCTCTGAAGTCTGCGTCGGTGACCGGGTCATCAGGTCCCTTGAACCTAACCTTGAACGGAGAGGCATAGACCTCCAAAATTGCTTTTCCGGCCATTCGGGCGAGCTCCGATGCCACTCTGCCTTCTTCTGCCCGATCGGCAAATATTTGCACCACAACACCTGTAACAGCGACGTTCAGCTCCTCGACCGGCCCCTCTTGAGCGCCGCGGTAATGATTTCCTTCTTACGTTGCCGCTTAGCCGCCTTGACCGTTCGCTCCAGCAGGCTAGTGGACTTAGCCGCCCTGAGCTTGCGCAGACGTGTCGCCATCGCCTTTCTCTGCTGCGCTCGTTTCATCGCGGCCGTAATCGTCTCCTTTTTTTTACTCCGTTTGGCTGCCATGACCGTACGCGCCAAGGGACTGGCGTTTACCGATGACGGCTTCTTGGTCGTCTGTTTCTTCCGCTTTGTACGTGCAGGCATGCTCTCTCCTCCTTCGTTTTCGTTGCTTCTTTACGATTTACGCGTTCCGATGCTTCTCCACATCTATATGTGCAATAGCATGCACGTGTTTTTAACCTTGTGCAACATCCTGGATCGACTTGCTTGTCCTGCCGGGTCATTGGCCAAGAAGAACATAATCCACGAGGCACCACGGTCGAGCACGCGGGGATTGGGGAACAGATTCTTCAGGGGTCGACAGTTTGCGCACGACCCGTCTTACGAAAACAAGGACCTGTTACCACATGATTGCATAGACGGATGGTCAATCATCAGGCGGGCCATCGGTTCACAAATAACAAACGGTGATCTCTCGAGAGAACTAGGGGATGACCTAGATGGTCCGCAGAAGAATACTAGGCAGGACGATCTTCCGCGTTGACCAGGCCCTCGGCAATGGCAAACCTGATGAGTGCGGGAGTGGAATGGAGATCGAGCTGTTCCATCAGACGCGCCTTATGGAACTCAACCGTCTTGACCGACACATTCAACAGCATCGCCACTTCTTTCGTGGCCTTGCCTTCAGCGATCAATTGCAGCACTTCGCGCTGTCTTGGCGTCAAATCGGCGAGAGCTTTCCTGAGTGGCTTCTGTCCAGCTTGCAATCCCGCCTGGAGCACGGATTTGGTGACGGCAGGAGTGAGATACGTCTGCCCTTTAAGTACCGCTTCAATCGCCTGCGGCAATTCCGAAGCCGCTGATTGCTTCAGGAGGTAGCCGTTCCCTCCGGCTTTCAACGCTTCGGTCGCGTAGGTGGGACTGGCGTGCATGGTGAGAAACAGCAGCTTCGTATCCGGCACGAGTTTCTTAAGTTGACGCGCGGCGTCCAACCCATTCAACAGCGGCATCGAGATATCTAAGATAATCAGGTCCGGCTTAAGCCGTT
>NZ_CDLUDY010000009.1:0-4315 GCF_975968855.1 Petrachloros mirabilis | reverse complement strand
GCTAACCGAAGGTAACGGTCGTTCAGCGTTTTCAACTCTTCCGCCTTCGCGTCCAGGGCCTGTTGGAGATCTGAGGCCTCGGCGGAGGCGGTTCCTTCAATAGAAGAATCTTCAGAGGGCTCTGCTTGTAAGTTGTCGAAAGTATTGTTGTTTTGGTCTTCTTCAGCCACTGGAAATCCTATCGTGAAAATCAGATAGACACCTCAGGAACAAAGTCAACCATCACGTGAAAAATTAATTACTTGTACAACGGTTTGGACGAAGAGGCTATGCAAAGATCGTGGGAGGCGGCACATCGCCCTTCGCGCGCTGGTAGAGGAGAGCCAACCCTTCCAATGTCAATAAAGGCTCAATCTTCTGAATGGAAGAGGTTTCCGGAGCAACCACCGAACTCAGGCCTCCGGTGGCAATGACATAGGAACTGCGTCCGAGTTCCTGGTCAATTCGCCGGACGATGGCATCGACGAGACCCGCATACCCGAATAGCAAACCTGATTGGATACTGGTGGCGGTGTCTGTACCGATCACCGTTTTGGGTCTGGTCAGTTCGACTTTCGAGAGCTTTGCCGCACGGGCAAAGAGGGCATCAGCGGAAATCCCGAGACCCGGAGCGATGACACCACCAAGGTATTCCGCATTTTTCGTTATCGTGCAGAATGTGGTGGCTGTGCCGAAATCCACCACGATCAGATCGCGCCGGTACTTGTGGTAGGCTGCGGCAGCATTGACAAGGCGGTCGCTGCCGATTTCCTTCGGATTGGCGTATCGGATGGTGAGACCCGTATCGGTTTCCGAGGTGACGAACAAAGGCCGCTGGAAAAAATACTGTTCGATCAGGCCTTCGAAGGTGCCGGTCAGGGTCGGCACAACGCTCGAAACGATGGCCCCGGAAATTTGGCGTGGGAGGATACCGACGGAAGCCAACAAATTAGTGAAGAAAATCCCGTATTCATCCGCAGTGGTTTTAGGATTCGTCGCCAGTCGCCAGTGAGCCCGGAGCGAAAGACCATCATAGATCCCGAGCACGACGTTACTATTGCCGATGTCGACAACGAGCAGCATGGCGGCATTGTAACCTGAGGCTCATGGCCTTGGCTAGGTTCTCAGATGGACGATGTCCGCCGCCCGGAGATGCTGTACGAGCGGCGCACGTCGTTCGAAGGGAAGCGGGGGTTGGATTACTTTTAACGAACCGTCATGCTCGATCGCCTCGGCCACGCCGATGAACTCCGTGCCGTCTGTCAACGTGGCTTTGACAGTTTTCCCGATTGTGCTGCAGCGGCGCTGGTATGCGAAGGCGAGCTTCTCGATGCGTCCTTGTTCTAATTCTTCAATGCATGCCTCAAGCTCCGCGAACAACTGCGCAAGGAGCCGGTTGCGGTCTATCGGATGTCCTGTTTGCTGTTGAAGGGTCGTGGCGATCTCTTGAAGATCCCGGGGAAAGTCCTTCACTGTTCCGTTGACGTTCAATCCGATACCGATAACCTGATACGGGCCGTTGCCGGCCGCTGTCCCGCTTTCGCATAAGATGCCGCCGGTTTTCAGATCTCCAATCAGAAGATCATTCGGCCATTTGACGGCGATGTTCGTTACCGCAACGGTTTCTATGGCCTCAGCTGCGGCTAGGGCGGTCGATAACGGAAGCCATGAGAGCCATTCGGAGAGGCGTTCAGGAGCGATCCGTTTTCTGATGACGATCGAACAGTAGAGATTGAGGCCCGGAGGAGAGAACCAGTGACGCGACAGCCTTCCTCGTCCTTTGGATTGAGAGTCGGCTACGACAACCGTTCCGTCTTCCACTCCTGATCGGACCAGTTCTATAGCCTCATGATTCGTTGAGCCGACCTCATTGCGCAGCTCGATGCGACGGCCGAGCCACTTCGTCGACAGTGTGCTTCGTATGGCATTCATGGTGAGTGACGGCGAGGAATGCACCGACATTAGAGCCTCTTATGGGTTTTGCCGACTGGCTGAAGCTCCAAGCTGATTGCGGCGGCAGGCGCGGAGTGCGTCAGGGCACCGATTGAAATGCGATCTGGTCCAGCCTGAGCCATTGCTCGGACGTTCTTCAGAGTAATACCCCCGGAAACCTCCACCAGTGCGCGGCCTTTAATGATTTGCACCGCTTTCTGCACCATAGGAGGCGTCATGTTATCCAGCAGAATGATATCGGCCTGGCCGGCCAGCGCTTCCTTGACTTCCCTCAGCGATTCCACTTCAACGATGATCAAGCCCCGGTCTTCGGCTTTTGCGCGTCGGCAGGCTTCCTTTACTCCCCGTTTCTTATTCTTATTCAGCAAAACCAGGTGATTGTCTTTAATGAGGATGCCGTCGACGAGTGAACGGCGATGGTTTGTTCCTCCCCCGAGCGCCACCGCCCATTTCTGGATGGCTCTCCAGCCGGGAAGAGTTTTTCTAGTGTCGAGGATCGTGACGGGATACCTACGAACGGCCTTGCAGAATTTGTCCGTGAGGGTGGCGATGCCGGAAAGGTGCTGCAGGAAATTGAGTGCGACCCGTTCTGCCATAAGGATTGAGCGTCCATCGCCCTCAATCCGCAGCAGCGTATCCCCGCTTCTTGCCCGATCACCATCCTGGCTCAGGACAAACAAATGCAGTGTGGGATCAACGGCCACGAACGTCTGAACGGCGGCTGCCATTCCTGCGACGACGAGGGGCTGCTGGGCCACGATGCGTGCGCGTGCAGGAGCAGGGGATTTGAAAAGAGCCGAGGTGGTAACGTCCCCTTGGCCGACGTCCTCCTCCAGGCCCTGCCGGACTGCGCGCCTGATTTCTACTGCTGGAAGGGTGACCATGGCTACTACAATGTTGACCCGACACAGTGAGCGGTCGATGAGTTTCTCGTATGGAAGGTAATGGCCGGCGTTTCGAGCATCCTGCTAGGTTCCCAGCATGGTGCGCAGCTGCTGCTCGCTGCTGCCCAGGAGCGATTGATCCTGTTGAAGGCTCTGGAGGCGATATTGGTGATCACTGATGACATCCGGCGGCGCCTTGGTGACAAACTCCTGATTCCCCAGCTTTCCGCTCAGCCTGGTGATTTCCTTCTGCTGTTCTTCCTGCTGCTTCACAATCCGGTCGAGCGCTTTCTTGAGATCGACGTCACCTGAAACGACGAGTCCCACGGACAACCCTTCTGTCACCAACCGGAGACGTTTGCTATCCGATGGTGCTCCCTGCATGGTGAGATCCGCTGTACCTCGGCTTAGATGGGCGAGATGCGGCTGCAGCTGTCCGAGTCGCGCATGCTTGGCCTGATCGTCGTGGGAAACGGAGAACGGGATTTGCTGGCCGGGCGGATAATTCAGGAGCACACGGCCGGTGCGAACGAGGCTGACTGCCTGCTCGAGCAGAGAGAAGAATTCTTCGGCATCCAAGTCCTGCCGAGCGTCATTGGCCGTAGGAAATTGTTGAACGACGATGCTGTCTCCCTCATGCGGGATTGTTTGCCAGATTTCTTCAGTGATAAACGGCATAAAGGGATGCAAGAGTCGCATGGTTGTTTCCAGGGTCTCGACGAGTGTCTGTCGTGTGGCGGGCCCGTCACTATGCGCAGGATCCTGCAGGACCGGTTTGATCAATTCAAGATACCAGTCACAGTATTCGTGCCAGATGAAATGGTATAGGGCACTGGCTGCACGGTCGAAGCGATAAGTTTCGAGTTCCGATGTGACGACTGCGACTGTGTGGTTGAGACGGCTCAGGATCCAGCGATTCGGGAAAGATCGTTGTGCCGGCGGCGTTGCCGTTCGCGGTCCGTCAAGATACATCAAGCCGAAGCGCGCGGCATTCCAAATCTTGTTGGCAAAGTTGCGATAGCCTTCGATTCGCTCTTCGGCCAGCTTAATGTCACGACCAGGTGAGGCCATCGAAGCCAATGTGAAGCGCAATGCGTCGGTGCCGAACTGGTCCATGACGTGGAGAGGATCGATGACGTTTCCCTTCGACTTGCTCATCTTCTGGCCTTCGGCGTCCCGGACTAACGCATGGATGTAGACGTCACGAAAGGGGATGTCGCCCATAAATTTCAAGCCGAGCATGATCATGCGCGCGACCCAAAAGAACAGGATGTCGAGTCCGGTGACGAGCACGGATGTCGGGTAGTAGGTTCGTAATTCCGGAGTCTGGTCTGGCCATCCCAATGTCGAGAAGGGCCAGAGCCCTGAGGAGAACCAGGTGTCGAGCACGTCCGGGTCGCGAACAAAGGTTTTTCCTCCACAATCAGGGCACGTGCTCGGTGCCGAACGAGCCACGATAGGCTTGGCACCATGCAGCAAGGTCGTTCTGGTGGTTGGCG
>NZ_CDLUDY010000008.1:0-2644 GCF_975968855.1 Petrachloros mirabilis | reverse complement strand
GGCGGGGCACAGATAAGCGGATTGGACCAGCAATTGCGGGATCGTATGCAGATAACGATTGAAGTAGTGAATCCATTCGCCGAAATCGACACTTCCGGAAGCGAATTTGATGAAGCGTCATTGGCGGAACTGGCGCCGATTGCGGCAGTGGGAGTGGGGCTCGCCCTTCGATCGGTAGGTGACCGATGATTCGAATAAATCTTCTCTCGATTGGACCTAAAGGGCATCCAGCAAAACCTCAATACGATGTTCGGGCGCAGTTCTTATTGGGGATCGGTCTTCTGGTGGTTACTTTAGCGGGATGTTGGTTCTATTGGGACGCGCTGGAGGCGGAAATTGCTGCAAAACGAGTGGATAAGGCTGAAAAGGAAAAACAAGTCGCTCAGCTTAAAGAGCAAGTAAAGCAGGTTGCAGACTTTGAAGCGAAGAAGAAACTGCTGGAAGCAAAGAATCAGGTTATTGACCAACTGGAAAAGTCTCGTGTGGGGCCGGTGAAAGTTCTTGATCATGTAAGCCAGAGCCTCGATCCTCTGAAGCTATGGCTTGTGAGGGTCGGCGTGAACGGGCAATCCATAGATCTCGAGGGACGTGCTCTCACAAACGATGATGTCGTCGAGTTCGTGAATAACTTGCGGCGCACCGACTACTTTACGGACATTACCTTGCTGGAAAGTCGCGCGGCTACAGAAAGTAAGGTCAGTCTGTACCAATTCAAGTTGGGGTTCCGCCTCAAAGGATAATAACTTACTATGAAGATGCCCGAATTTAACCTGGAAGTCTTGCGCACAGTCCCACCGATGCAAAAGGTGGCTTTGCTGGTGCTCGTGTTGGGCGGGATCTTGGTTGCCTTCTACTACCAGGTTGTTGAACCGAAGAGTGCAGAAATAGTGGTTCTTGAGCAGGATGTTGCGAAATTGAATCAGGAAATCACAACACTGACAATTAAGATTAAGCATTTGGACGAGTTGATCGCTGCCAATAAACAATTAGAAATTGAATTGGCGAAGAAGAAAGAGCGACTGCCGCCTGAGGAAGAGGCCGTGATGTTGCTGAAACAGGTTTCTGATCTCGCTATCAGGCTTGGGTTGGATATCAAGCTCTGGAAACCGGGCGGAAAGAGTGAAGACCCATCTAAGTTGTTCGTGAAGTTGCCTGTGAATGTCGAAGTGTCTGGAGGATATCACACGGCAGCACTATTCTTCGACAGGATCAACAGTTTGCCTAGAATTATCACCGTCTCGAATCTCAAGATGGGCAATCCGAAGACGGAGAAGGGGCGCGTTGTCGCGCAAACCGTCTTCGATCTGATCGCATATGCTGCGTCCCAGGAGAAGGTCGTTGCTGCTGCAGCGGGGACGACTGGCGGCACTACAAAGGTAAACTAAGGGCCTGCAATGACGTTAGGTCTGTTATTGAGCCGAATGGTGAGAGGTGGTTGGAGCCACGGGGAGATTTCACCCATGAAGGGTAGGTGGGTCAGTAAGACTGTGATCGTTACCCTCAGCACGATTGGAACTCTGTGTGGGGGTGAGTTTGTGTTGGGAGCCGATCTAGTCCCGCATTCTGGGCAGCTGGCCCCATTGCGGCAGGAATCGGTAAAGGTTCCAAATCCCGCAGATCTGACGAGAGATGTTCCAGTTGCCGATCTGCCTGAGTCGTCAGCTGAAGGTGATGCATCTGTGGCGGGGGCCCTCCCTCCTGACGCCTTACCCATGATTGGAGGATACGATCCGTCCGGTAGGCGCGATCCATTTTTCCCGGTGCTGAGTCAACTCGCTCCCGGCCAGGCCGATCCCACGCTTCCGCCGTTGCAGCGTGTCAGTCTGACCGACATGAATCTAATTGCGGTTGTGTGGGGAGCGTATGGATACACCGCGATGGTGCAAACTCCTGACGGCAACGGTTATACGATACGAAAGGGAACACGGGTTGGGCCGAATAGCGGGGTAGTTAGCGCTATTACCGAGAAAGGGATTATTGTTCAAGAGCGCTACACAGATGTGTATGGAAGAAAACAGGAACGGGAGTATGTCAAGCTTCTCCATCCGAAAGAGGGCCTAGAATGACACAACATAAGTTGCAGACAACTACGATGAGTCGTGTCCTTTACCCATTGGGAGTGACAAGTTTCCTCATGGTGGTGTCATCGATGGGAGCCTTAGCCAACACAGTCGTTTCAACCGGCAACATCGTGACAGATCAAAGTAGAACGGAAGGAACACACGTTCCATTTGTCGGCAGGGAAGCCCGTATGCTGACAGACATTCATATCAAGCAGGAGGATCGTGAAGTCACCGTCATGATAGCGGGAGATGGCAAGCTTCTCTTTGAGCCATCGCAGCCAGATGAGAAACGGCTCGTCGTCGATTTCCCTAACGTCACATCTTCGATCAAAACGCCACTCGGGAAGCTGCACCATCAATACTTGAAGCGTGTACGGCTTGGGCATCATGCGGACAAAGTGAGGCTCGTGTTTGACCTTGAGCGTGGAGCTGAATTCGCGATTGAACCACAAGGGACTACTCTTTTGGTCAGAGTGCACAAATCTTCGGGAACTGAGGAACATGCCACGACAGATATGAGGACTGTATCTGCGCCGACACCACTCAGGACTTCTGGGGCAAACATTGTTCATCAGGCCGTC
>NZ_CDLUDY010000007.1:0-11526 GCF_975968855.1 Petrachloros mirabilis | reverse complement strand
GAACGGTATTGTGCCCTGCGGAACCACCGGTGAATCGGCTACGCTGACGCACGACGAACATCACCGCGTTGTCAAGTTAGCCGTCGAAGTTGTACGCAGGCGGGTTCCTGTCATTGCGGGAACCGGTTCCAATAGCACGGAAGAAGCCATCTCGTTGACCCGTCATGCGAAAGAGGATGGAGCTGACGGGGCGCTTTTGATTACACCCTATTACAATAAGCCCACGCAGGAAGGCCTCTATCGCCACTACAAGGCGGTAGCGGAAGCCGTCGATATTCCGCAAATACTCTATAATATCCCTGGCCGTACCGGGGTCAACATGCTGCCTACCACCGTCGCGCGTCTCTCTGCGATGAAAAACATCGTCGGTATTAAGGAGGGGAGCGGATCAGTACAACAGGCGTCGGAGATTGCACAAACTTGCGGCGAACGCCTCACTGTACTTTCCGGTGACGATGCTCTGACCCTCCCGATGATGGCGGTAGGAGCTAAAGGCGTCATCACGGTGACGGCGAACGTCATGCCGAAAGACATGGCGCAATTAGTAGACACCTTCTTGAATGGACGGATCCTGGAATCAAGGCAGATACATTTCAAACTGTCCCCCCTCTTCAACGCCTTGTTCCTTGAAACCAATCCTATCCCTGTCAAGGAGGCGCTGGGGATGATGGGAAAGATTGATCCGGAGCTTCGGCTCCCCCTTTGCGCAATGGGCAAAGACAATCGAGAGAAGTTGGTTCGTATTATGAAAGACATGGGCCTTATCTAGGGGCAAGCATGTACGAGAGAAACAGAATAGCGGTTATTGCCCATTCGGGTGCTGAGTAGCAGGCAGCTCTCCTTTCGCTTCACGGAGTTTCTCATGATCAAAGTCGTCGTGGTCGGGGCTGCAGGCCGTATGGGCAATCGCTTGGTCGCTCTCATCAAGGATTCCGCAGACCTGGCATTGGTCGGAGCTGTTGAAGGGAAGGGCCACCAGGCATTAGGGCAAGATGCCGGCGAAACGGCCGGCTGTGGGAAAATCGGGGTCCCGATCACTGCTGACCTCTCATCGGTTTTGGAACAGGGGGAAGTCGTCATCGATTTTTCTGCACCCGAGGCCACGCTCAATCATTTGCGCATCGCTGCGAAGCAGCGTCGCGCGATGGTGATCGGAACGACAGGACTCTCCACATCGGAACACGAGGAAGTGAAATCACGTACCCGTGAGGTTCCCTGTGTATGTTCTCCAAACATGAGCATCGGTGTGAATTTGATCTATAAAGTCATCGGCGAGATGGCCAAGATTCTGGGCGACGATTACGACATCGAAGTCATCGAAGCCCACCACAGACTGAAGAAGGATGCGCCAAGCGGCACAGCCCTCAAGATTGCCGAGGTGCTGGCCCGAGCCGTGAACCGCGACCTCAATCAGGTCGGGGTTTATGCGAGAAAAGGTTTGATCGCGGCGAGGAAGAAACAGGAGATTGGCATCCAAACGATTCGAGCCGGCGACATCGTTGGCGACCACACGATTCTCTTCGGAGGTTTGGGCGAGCGGATCGAAGTGATCCATCGTGCCAGTAGCCGTGACACTTTTGCTCGGGGAGCCCTGAGAGCGGCAGAATGGGTCGTCAGGCAGCCACCCGGGCTGTACGACATGATGGATGTATTGAATCTCAAGTGAACGAGCCAGGGAGTTCCATTCCGAATCCGCTGTCGTTCCCCTTTCGGAGTTTTCGGTTCACAGAGCCGTGAACTAAAACCTAAAAATGGCAAGTGTGGAGGGTTTCACGGAGCAGGCAGGGACGGGTCACTAGTTTCGCGATCTTGGAATGACCGCGCCAGGTCGATCACGTACTAGACCTTCACATGCTACTAATATCGGGCAAAGCCCATTCTTCGGGGTCTGTGGCTTACCGTCTAAATAAAGGCCACTCCCGCAGCCTTACGATCATCGTACGTAAGCGGTATGAGTTCTGTCATCGCGTCAATGTCTGGCCGTGAGAGGACGAGGTTCCTGATCCGCAGCTTTCCGACGACCACAGTTCAAGCAAGCAAACACTGTGATGGCAAGCCCGGCATCCAAATCCACTGCCCGTTCCGGTAACATTGTTCCGCGGCATTTATCGCATGTCTTCATGGGATCGGACTCTAGCATTCTCTGAAATGCGTGCATATCCATCAGAAGTACTGGGCCTGTTAGGGTATTAGGGCCTGGGCGCAGGGGAATAAATCTAGGCCGTTCGAACTATGAACAATTGAACAAACATGTTGGATTTTAAAATAAAAATGCCATCTCAATTCTTGACAGAGCAACACCTCTCACATAGGATTGTGGTTCTAAGCTGGTCACCCTACTATGTATAGAATTATCTTTGTGATCATCCTGCTCGCGGTACTGTACTTCCTCCTACGGAGTGCCATCCGGGAGTTAAAAGGAAAGAGGGGGATGGACCAGATCCCGCCAAGTAAAGATCAGATGGTTCAAGATCCTGTCTGCCATGTATTCATCCCGCGTGGGTCAGCGGTAACAGAAGTGATCGGTGGGCAAACCTATTGTTTCTGCAGCAGAAATTGTGCCGCAGTCTTCCAGAAGCAGATGACAGATTAACAGCCCGAGTAGTCGTAGTCGGTTAGCTTATCTTCTTTATCGAATTTCAGTGTGATCTCGCACTGATTCGGTGTGAAGTTGAAGAGGGGAGGGCCTGACGTGCCTCCGGCTATGCGGTAGTAGGTCCAGGTTTCACCGCCGAAGAACCGGGGAGCTTTACCGCTTGGCGTGCCCCAATTCTTTTCGAACCAGGCCTTGTCTTTTCCTTGCAACTCAGCCGGCTTCAGCGACTGCTCCAAATAGGGGTTGCTTCCTCCGCAAGCGGTTAACAAGAGGAAGAAAGACATGGTTCCAATCAGTCGTCGCATAGATACTCCCCCTGCTAATCAAAGTTATGCTGAGTCATCAATGTGTTGAAGAAGTGACTGGATGGCTAGTCAATTCTAGCGGTCGATCTTGAGAACTGTCAAACAGCCTAGTCTGTTGCATGAGAGTCGACTTCTCCCTAGAATATTGAAGTACGACGACTCTTGCTCACCGTCATCAGAATAGCATGAAGGAAAGGATAATCCCATGAAGTTCTATCTGGACACAGCGAGCGTCAAAGAAATTCAAGAAGCAGCCAGTCTGGGGTTGTTGGACGGAGTGACAACCAACCCGTCGCTGGTTGCTAAAGAAGGACGGGTGTTTCGCGAAGTCCTGGTTGAGATCTGCAATATCGTCGATGGGCCGGTCAGCGCGGAAGTCGTGAGCCTTGAAGCCGATGCGATGGTGAAAGAGGGACGGGAGCTTGCCAAGATCCATAAAAACATTGTTGTTAAAGTACCGTTGATTGCGGAGGGGCTCAAGGCCACGAAGCGACTAGCGGCAGAAGGTATTAAAGTGAATGTGACTCTCTGTTTTTCTCCATCGCAGGCTTTGCTTGCCGCAAAGGCAGGTGCCTGGTGCGTGTCGCCGTTCATCGGTCGGCTTGACGATATCAGCTCCGACGGGATGGAGCTCATCCGTCAAATTGTTACCATTTATAACAACTACGATTTCAAAACCTACGTCCTGGTCGCCAGTGTCCGTCATCCTCAACATGTCGTCGAAGCAGCCCTCGCGGGTGGGCATATTTGTACCATTCCGTTCGCGGTCTTCCAACAACTGGTCAAGCATCCGCTCACCGATATGGGACTCAAGAAGTTTTTAGCTGACTGGGAATCGCAAAACAAAAAATAGGGAATTGGCCCGCGGTTGTCCGGGTATTCGTTCCCAAGGTGCATCATGTAAGACAACAGCGCGTCTTGGTGCCGTGAAAGGGGGGAGTATAGGCCTAACCCTCGTTCAACGCGCGCGTTCGAACCAGCGAAGATCCGAATATGAGTTCAGGAAAGGGAGAGCACGGATTCATCGGCGTTTCTCAATCTCCTTTCGCGCTGTCCGGAAAACAGAATGGAACATCTCTCTCGTGAGTTTGCCTGTGAAGGTATTTTGCTGGCTCGGGTGGTAGGAGCAGACGAGAGTTATGTTCCATGGCAACCGGTATCGTGATCCATGTCCGAAGGCTGGTAATGGGGAAGGAACCGGATATCCCATTTCCCGGCATGCCTTAAAATAGTGGTCGAAGGCGATCTTGCCGAGGACAACAATCACCAGCATCTTCCGCAGCAAACGCAGTTCTTCTTTGAGGTAGGAACGACATGCCTCAAATTCCTTAGGGGTCGGTTTGTTCCCGGGAGGGGCGCAACGAACCGTCGCTCCAACGTAACAATCCGAGAGAGTCAGACCGTCACTTCGATGTTGTGAGGAAGGTTGGTTGGCAAATCCATATCGATGCAGTGCTTCATAGAGCCAATCCCCGCTGCGGTCTCCTGTGAAGACCCGGCCTGTTCGATTCCCGCCGTGGGCGGCAGGGGCCAGGCCAAGCACATAAAGACGAGCATGAGGATCGCCGAATCCAGGAACCGGGCGCCCCCAGTAGGTCCAGTCGCGATATTGTCGCCGCTTGTCTACTGCAATCGTTCTGCGGTATGTGACCAAGCGTGGACAAACCGCGCAGCCGATGATGTGACGATTGAGGACCGCAAGGGAGCGCATCGATGATGTAGTCTAGCACGATTGCGAAAAGCGATCCTGCTTGCCGCATCCATCCCTTGCTGCTAGCATGACCAAGAATTTATCTCTGTCCTTTGTTTCCCGCTCGAACGTGAGGTTGCCATGAGGAGCATATTGCTCCATCTCTTGCTGGTCGTCACGATCATCGCAGCCTTCGTCTTCCCGATCTCGACGAATGCCGAGCTAGGAATAGATCACAATTCGACGAAGGAATCTCCCCCTCAAACGGGGTCCAACGGTGAAACAGACCGTGATCTGATCATCCCGGATGCACTGGAAAATCCGAACGAACCTGAAGACCGCCTGGTCGTGCTCCCTGAAATCAAACGTGAAGGCGAACGGTTCTTCCTCAGTTCGTTCAAGCTGCCGGACAAACTGACATTTGCCGGACAAACGGTTCCTCTCGACAATTGGCAGGTACGGGAACGTATCGAATATGAATTCTATCAATTCCTCGAGGATCAGGGCGAAAGTATCATCCTTGCAAAACGAACCGGTCGGTGTTTCCCTCCGGCAGAACGGCAATTGGCAGAAGCAGGCTTACCGGACGATCTCAAATATATGCTGCTTGTAGAGAGTAAGTGCATCTCAGCGGCCTATTCGAAAGCGAAGGCTTCGGGCCCCTGGCAATTCATCCCCTCAACGGGGCGGCGATATCGCCTCAAGAGTGATGCGATTCGCGATGAGCGACGCAATCTTGAGATGTCGACCGAAGCAGCGGTCAAGTATTTGAAGTACCTGAACGAGTATCAGCAGAATGACTGGTTTCTCGCCATGGCATCCTACAACGCCGGGGAAGAGCGAATAAGAAAATTGCTCAAGTCGCAGAAGATCAACGATTATTGGAAGATGCACGGTCCGCGCGAAACAATGAGGTATGTGCCAAGGATCATAGCGGCGAAAGAAATCTACTCGCAGCCGGAGAAGTATCTGGGACTGAGCAGGAGGGATCTCTACATCCCTCTGGAAACGGAGACCGTGACAGTTACGGTAAAGGAATCGAGGAGGGATCTGACACTCATTGCCGAAGAGTTTGGAACCTACTTCCTGGAACTCAAGATGCTCAATCCCGAGTTCAAGAAGGACTTCCTCCCCCGCGGGAGGTACCAGATCAGAGTCCCCCGTCAAACCTGCCCGACGCGCTGCTTCAAACAGGACAAGGCTCCCTAACGGTACCAAGGAAACGTCTTCACCTTCGCTCCGACCCTCGTCGAATGGCTCACTGTGCGAAGCCAAGGGAATCGACATCTCGGGACACAACTGACGTGCGTGTAGAACGACTTATCGTACCTGCCGAGAAGGGTCGTGGGATTTTTTGAGCCTTCATCATGCCCCTGTATGGTATCGTGTAACCTCTCGATGTATGTGCCGTGATTTCAAGTGCCATTGCGAGTAACCGCTAAGGGCGTTTTTCTTCAATGACTATTCAGTTGCCTCCCTCTCCGATCAGACCCTTGCTGGGCAGGATGCTCAAGCAGGCCCTGGAGTCGGTCAAGAGCGAACCGGCATTACGTCGTGCCGTGAGGAAACGGGGCCATATCCTAACGGTAGGTTCGCGCAGGTATGATTTGCGCCATTACAATCGGATTGCGGTGGTGGGGGCAGGAAAAGCAACGGCTCCCATGGCGCGAGCCATCGAGGGGGTTCTCGGTTCACGCCTGCACAGCGGAATGGTCATTGTGAAATATGGACATGGAGTGCCAACCAAGCAAATCGTTGTCGAGGAGGCCAGCCATCCTATCCCTGACAAAGCAGGTGTGATAGCAGCTAAACGACTCAGGTCGCTCGCAGCGTCACTCTCCGAGCGCGATCTTTTGATCGTCCTGCTTTCTGGAGGAGCCTCAAGTCTGATGCCGGCTCCGGTCCCTGGGATCAGTCTGGCAGACAAGCAGCAAGTGACCAAACAACTGCTTCGCAGCGGAGCCGAAATTGCTGAAATCAATTCTGTTCGTAAACACCTCTCGAGTTTGAAAGGAGGCCGTCTTGCAGAGGCGACTAAAGCTACGGTTGTGACGTTGATTCTGTCGGATGTCCTCGGCGATGACTTGAGTGCTATTGCTTCGGGCCCGACGGCGCCGGATCCCACGACCTATAATGGAGCGGTAGCATGTTTGAAGCGCTATAAGATTTGGTCAAAAGTTCCGAGGGCGGTTCGCGACCATTTGGAGCGAGGCAGGCGGGGGCGACTCCCCGAAACTCCCAAGGCCCGGTCGCCGGTTTTTCGTCGAGTACATAACGAGATTATTGGAAACAGCCGGCTCGCCCTCGACTCGCTTATGCGAGTCGCACGCCAGGCAGGGCTGAGAACTATTCTCCTTTCAATGACGATGACAGGGGAAGCACGGATCGTCGGTAAGGACTTCGGGGCGCTTGCCCGGAAAATCATCGATAAGAAACGACCCGTCGCCAAGCCCTGCTGCTTGATGGCAGGGGGGGAAACGACGGTGACGGTGAAGGGCGGAGGTAAGGGAGGACGCGCACAAGAATTTGCTGTGGCAGCAGCCAAGGTGATTGGCGGGCTCCCCAATGTATGGGTCGCCGCAGTCGGGACAGACGGGACAGATGGTCCGACGGATGTCGCAGGAGCTCTTGTCGGAGGACAGACGCAAGCTCAGGCAGAGCGCTTAGGGATAGACCTTGATGGATCCCTCAATTGCAACGATACCTATCCTGCCTTGAAACGACTGGGCAGCCATATTATTACCGGTCCGACGGGCACTAATGTGAACGATCTTTACCTCCTCTTCGTCCTCTAGCTACTATTCCCTTTCATGAAGAGTCCCTTGATTGTTTCGCTTGACCGCTGCAGTGATCTTTCCCTTGTCGGAGGCAAGGCGCACGGTTTGGCCCGTCTTCAGACTGCAGGATTAGCGGTCCCACCCGGCTGTTGTGTAACGACAGCAGCCTATCATCAGGTGTTGGACAGGGTCGGATTTTCCCGCACAGAACGATGGAGACAATCCGTGCAGTGTGCTGGAGGAGAGCGAAAACTGCTCCTCGCTGAATGCCGAAGAGAAATTTTGGAAGCCGATGTCTCGCAGTTGGTCGAAGCCTGCCTCGTTGAGCTGCATCGGATCGCCGGGTCGCCAGAGTTGCGTTGGGCCGTCCGATCGTCCGCGACGAACGAAGATGCAGCTGGAGCTAGTTGTGCGGGCTTGTACCGGACGGAACTTGCGGTTTGTCCGATCGACATCGGCCGGGCCATAAAACGACTTTGGGCGTCGGTCTGGGAAGAACGTGTGATGGACTATGCCGTAAGGCTCGGGACTGTCAATGACCCTCCGGCGATGGCCGTCGTCCTTCAACCGATGCGCGAGGCCCTGTTTGCTGGAGTGGCCTACTCAATCGATCCTGTGACGCGGCGCAACAATCAAGTTGCGATCAATGCCGTGAGAGGTTTGGGCGCTCTTCTTGTCGACGGATTGGTGACGCCTGATCAATTTGTGGTTCACATAAGAAAGAATACCGAGCCCTACCGAGTGCGTCGGCTTGTAATCGGACAACAAGCCCGGCAGCTTGTTATGGGATCGGAAGGACTCCTGGCTATACCACTGGAGTGGAACCAAGAGACGGGAGCCTCACTGACGGACATGCAACTCTACGAGGTCGCTCGTTTGGCTAAGCGGATTGAGGGCGTCTTTCACGCTCCGGTCGATGTGGAATGGGTAATCGATCAGGACTGTTTGTGGGTCTTGCAGGCCCGTCCGATCACGGCAGTGCGTCGCTCTTCCAACTTCACCGACGACGAGTGCGAATGGTCGAGAACGAATTTCAAGGAAACGATGCCGGAAGTTCCAAGCCCGATGGGACTTTCGTTTCTCGAACGCTTCATGGATACCTATATCATTTCGCACTATCGGCGTTTGGGCTGCAGGATTCCACCGGGCATCTCATCCGTTCGGATACTCCACGGGCGGCCCTACTTGAACGTCACGCTCTTCCACAGTCTCATCGGCCAACTTCGAGGGGAGCCTTCGTTGAACGTTGAGCAGATGGGAGGCGAACAACTGGAGGATCCTCCGGAAGTGACGCCGTTGGGCTCGATGGCCTATATGCGGGCCGGATGGCTGATGTGGAAAGAAATGAAGCGGGTGGAACGCCTGGGACCTCGATTCTTCCGCGAGATGAAACAAATGGCAGCGACCTACAGCCGAGCGAATGTCGCCGACATGCCTTTTGAGAAACTGGGAGTTTGCCTCAGCGGGCTTGGGAGCTGGCTCGATCAGCGGGAAGTCACCTTCGGGATTGCCGGAGGTGTCGGACAGTGTTTGCAAATGTTCAGCTTGCTGCTGCCGAACTGGCTGGGGGAAGATTGGCGGACTCTGCTCAATGCGGCCCTGCAGGGACAGGGTAATGTGATCAGCGCTCAACAGATCGTGCGCTTGGCCGAACTGGTGGAAGTTGCTAGGGCGGATGCGAGGGTAGTCAAGCAATTGGAGTGTGCCGTCGCCGACCCCGGATCGTATAGGCGCCTATTACAAGGTACAGCTTTTCTGGGATCGTTCGATCGGTATTTGGAAGACTATGGACATCGTGCGTTAGGCGAATCAGATATCATGTCTCCCCGCTTTTCCGACGAGCCAGACAAGTTGTTGGCCATCATTTCCGCGCAACTGCATGGCCCAGCATCAACACCTGCCGATATTGTCGAGCGACAGCGGGTCAGCCGGGAGAAGGCTCTTTCAACCATTAAGGCCAGGCTCGGCTGGCGAATCGATCGTTGGCTGACATTCCGATGGTGGCATAGGAGGCTCTCACGATTTTTTGCTTTGCGGGAGGCCAATCGCCACCATCTTATGTTCTATTCCGCTGCGGTACGAAACCTTCTCCTGGCGCTCGGGGATCGATTGGTTGAGAGAGGTATTTTCGCAACGAGGGAAGACATATTCTTTCTGACGATGCAAGAGCGAGAAGCGTTGACGTCTGAGATGCAGCGAGACTGGAGGTCTCTCATCGAAGCGCGCCGGGCCCAGTGGAATCATTGGGGTCAGAAGCGTGTTCCCGATACCATTCGGGATGGGGGTGAAGCATTAAACCGCGACTCCAGCCTTAGTGGGGATTTTGGGCAGCCGTTGCAGGGCATTCCCATCAGCCCCGGTTTAGTAAGGGGGCCGGCGCGCTTAATTCGATCGTCGGCCGATTGGAGCAAAGTGAAAAAAGGAGACATAATTCTGGCGTCGGTCATTGATCCCGGTATGGCGCCGCTGTTCGGCATAGCGGCCGGCTTGATTGTGGAGATGGGCGGTACATTGTCACATGGTGCCATTGTCTGCAGGGAATACGGCTTGCCGGCTGTGACAAACGTCAGCGGAGTTACAATGACGGTTGCTGAAGGAGAGCAAATTGAGTTGGATGCCAACAAGGGTTTGGTCAAGCGGCATGTTTCCGTCCCCTCGGGGAATGTGTAAGCGCATCAATCGATAAAAGAAATAGACGGATAGGGCCGAATGGATCTAGACAACAGCGTGGGTTGACGTTTCCAAGAAGATTCCGTAATCTTCTTTTCGCTTTTTTTTCATTTCTTTCTCGATTCCTTCTTCCTCAGTTGGCGTGAACTCGCCAAGCGTAGGGGTGTGGTTACTGTTCATGATTGAAGGTACGGCACTTGGCCTTGGTATTCTGACCGGTCTCGCTCTCGGTGCGTTCGCTGCCGGTTTCTGGTATTCCACGAGGCTCCGCGCGCAATTTCACGCCCAGTTGTTCAATGCCGCGGAACGGGCTCAGCGCGCTGAGACGCTGGCGGAAGAGTTGCGTCGTCAATGCGGCAGCCTCCAGCAAGAGCTGGACCATGTTAGGCAGGAACTTGCCGACGTGTCTCGAGCACGGGCCGTGGCCGAGACACAAGCTGCAGAAACCGCAAAGAATGTCGAAGAGCAAAAGGTGCTGCTATCGCAGGCGCGCCGAGAGTTGGCCGAAGCGTTCCAGGCGTTGTCCGGTGAAGCCTTGAAGCAGAACAACGAAGCCTTCCTCAATCTAGCGAAAAGTGCCTTCCAGACACTCCATACAGAAGCCAAAGGCGATCTGGCTCAACGGCAGCAAGCCATCGATGAAATGGTCAAGCCGCTGACGGAATCGTTGCAGCGGTACGACGAGCAGCTCCGCCACCTCGAACAATCTCGCCAGGCTGCGTACGGGGGACTTGATCAACATCTCAAGTCGCTCGCTGAAACGCAGCAACGGTTGCGGGAAGAAACGGGAAACCTGGTCAACGCGCTCCGTGCTCCGGCGGTCCGAGGGAGATGGGGAGAAATCACGCTCAAGCGCGTGGCCGAGTTGGCGGGAATGGTCGCTCACTGTGATTTCATCGAGCAGGGGTCCGTGCCGGTCGAGGATTCACGTTTGCGGCCGGATATGATTGTGCAGTTGCCTGGAGGGCGTCAAATCATCGTTGATGCTAAGACTGTCCTCGCGGGGTATCTGGAGGCACATGAAGCCTCCAACGAGGAACGGCGGATTGAGGGATTGCGCCGTCATGCGGCTCAAGTGCGTTCCCGCATGGACGAACTGAGTTTGAAGGCGTACTGGAACCAATTTGAGCAGGCACCGGAATTTGTCGTGTTGTTCCTGCCGGGAGAGCAGTTTCTTGGGGCTGCGCTGGAACAGGATCCACGCCTGATTGAAGACGGGTTCGCCCAGGGAGTCGTGTTGGCCACTCCGACGACACTCATGGCATTGCTGCGTGCCGTGGCCTATGGGTGGCGCCAGGAACGGTTGACCGTGCATGCCGAAGAGGCCGGACGATTGGGAAAGGACCTGTACGAGCGTATGGCGGTGTTGGCCGAACACGTCAACGACGTGGGGCAGGCTTTGGCCAAGAGCGTATTGGCCTACAACAAGGCGGTCGGTTCGTTGGAGACAAGAATATTACGGACCGCGGGGCGGTTGAAGGAAATGGT
>NZ_CDLUDY010000006.1:0-6439 GCF_975968855.1 Petrachloros mirabilis | reverse complement strand
GTGATTTGGACGTCTTCATCGAAACGAAGAGCAATCTTCACAAAAACCAGATCCGCACATTGGCTGTGGGCGGAGTGAAATGCATGCAGCCGGGGCTGGAAAGCTTGAGCCTCAATCAGCTTCGCGCCATGGATAAGGGTGTGACTCCGATGCAAAACATCGTCTGCCTCAAGTGGAGCTTCTACTATCGGGTGGCGGTGTCCTGGAACATCTTGCTGGGTTTTCCTGGGGAGAGCAACGAAGATTATCGTCGCCAGATTGATCTGATTCCTTCATTGCTTCATCTCCAGCCGCCTGAGGCAACAGGTAAATTCTGGCTAGAGAGATTCAGTCCCTACTACACGAAACCCCGCGAGTATGGCGTCCGAATCACGGGACCTGGCCTGGGATACGAATATGTCTATGATGCCCGCCAGGTAGACTTGAAAAGAATCGCGTACGATTTTGAGTATGAACTTGAGAACTGGCCCGTCGATCCGCACGTCCACGAGGAATTGATCTCTATGATTGAAGGGTGGCAGCAATTGCATCGATCTCACGATCGGCCATTTCTCTATTATTCCAAAGCGCCGGGTTATGTGACAGTGTACGATGGAAGAAATCCAAAGGCTCCCTCGAGGAGACGCTACGACGGATTAAGTGCCCGGGTGATCGAGTTGTGCAACGAGGCGGCGAAGAGTACCGAGCAAATCTGCGCGGCGGTTGCCGGTGAAGTCCATTGCGGTGATGATGAGATGGCTTCTGTCTTGAACGAGTTGACCGTGAGGCGTGTACTCTACGAAGAGCGCGGCAAGTATTTCACCCTGGCGATCCCTGAAAATCCTTACCTGTAGCCCAGCCCAAGCACATTCCTACATGGAGAGTTTCTCAGCGACGTTTCGCATCTGCACTCCGTGTACAAGCGATGCGCCGCCGCGAATAGCGCAAGCTACGTGAACGGCTTCTGTCATCTCCTCGATATTGGAGCCTTTTTCAAGCGACGCTTGCGTGTAGGCATCGATGCAGTACGGGCACTGGACCGTATGAGCTACTGCCAGGGCAATCAAGGCCTTCTCTCGTTCGCTCAAGGCCCCCTCTGCAAAGACCGCGTTGTAGTACCCCATGAACCGGTCCCAGAGATCCTTGTTGCTTTTACCCATCTCTGCAAACTTTCCAAGGTCGTGCGGATGGTAATAGGTGTCCATTGTGACTCCTTATGCGAGGATGAATCCCGCCGGCGATGGGCTGACAAGATCGACCTCGGCGAGCTTGACTGTCAGCCTCAAGCTTTTACGCGTTGCTGGGTGGCTCTGGATCGGCTTGAGACAGAATCTGTGAAAAGCGATTGCCGACAATGCCGGAGACTTTCCCCATGAGGTCGTTGACCTCCTGCCATTCGTGAGGCAACAAATCCTGTTTCAGTTGAGGGTGAATGGCCCACTGCGCTTCAACCTGTGTACCTTTACGGCTGACGAGGACGCGGAGTAATTCCACGTCCCAGGTTGTCGATTGGGCTCCTGCCGGTTGGGAAGAGTTGCCGTTCGACTGTCCTGATGGAGGCGTTGTACTAGCCATATTGCATTACTCCTGTGGCTCCTAAATAAGTAGGACAAATCATACCCCAACGAGTTTGCGTCTGTATATGCTGCAAGTGGTCTCTCCAAGGAGAAGAGGCCGAGCGGGTTACTATGAAGACGCGGGAGATGAGTTTTCGTTGAGCACGGCGAGCATGGCTGTATGAATATAGCCGTTGCTGGCAACCAGTTCAGGTTGATAAATGGAGTGCGTCTTCCCGGCGAAGTCCGTCACCTTGCCGCCGGCTTCACGAAGTATGACGACACCAGCTGCCATGTCCCACGGATTGAGTTTGACCTCCCAAAAGCCATCAAAACGGCCTGCGGCTACGTAGCACAAATCAAGTGCCGCGCTTCCCGTTCGGCGGAGCCCTTGTGCCTTCAGTGCAAATTGGCAGAAGTGATTCAGATTATTGTTCGGCGTGTCACGGATGTCATATGAGAATCCTGTCACAAGCAGTGCGTGATCGAGCTGTTGCGTGGATGTAACGTGGATAGGTTGTCCATTGAGCCATGCCCCGCCACCGGATCGCGCAGTGAAAAGCTCATCTCTCGTTGGATCGTAAACCACGCCGACAATGCCAACACCATTGCGTTCAACACCAATGGACACGGCATAGGTCGGAAATCCGTGGGCAAAATTGGTGGTTCCGTCGAGTGGATCGATCACCCACTGATACGGTGATGGGGGGTGAGGATCGGCCCCTCGTTCCTCTGCAAGAATTCTATGGGTCGGAAATTGCGTACGGATATGATCAATCACGCACTGTTCGGCCGCATGATCGGCATCGGTGACCAAATTGACGGGATTCTTATGCTCGATCCGAAACCCGGTCTTGGCATAGTACAGCAAGAGATTGCCGGCGGACTGTGCAGCCTTCGTTGCCACCGATAGGAGTAGTTCGCTTGAACAGTTGTCATCGGGAAGTTGAGGCATCGACGGCACTATACCACGGCCTCACCCATGCGACATGGCGCTTGTTTGTGCACCAATGTATAGGGTTACCAATCCCCATACCTACTACCTATCGACAATATACAATTCATTTCAGAACGATAAAAAACATGCAAGGCATAACTATGAATTTCACTATTGACTTGCTTCACAAGCAAGGATATAAAGCAAGCATGCTTCTTTGGGGGCCTCCCTGTGGAAGAACTCACCGATATTTTGGTCGGCCTTGAACAGCGCATTCATGCGTACAAGAACCGATTGCAAGAACTCGAAAAAAAACGTCGCCGTCTGGACGACGAGATTGCAACCATCAAAAAATATTTGGAGTTGGCGGAAACGCTGTACCGCGTCGAAGCCGATAAGGCGAAGCTTGCTAGTCTGTCGACTCAGTTGCTGAGCGATGAAAAAGGGTCGCGTGCGATTCCTGTCGATGTAACGGACCAGTCGCGCGAGATCCTTCTAGGGCGGAGTAAGTATGCAGGGAAGAGCGTACCGGAGGCGGCGTATCAGATGCTGCGCGAAGCCAATCGCCCCATGCACGCAAAAGAACTCGTGCAACGTCTCCTCGAGGGAGGGCTTCAGATCAAGGGGAAGACGCCGCTTACGTCGGTGGCCACGTCGCTGAAACGCGACCGTCGGTTTAGGAAAGTCGGCCCGAACACATTCGAAGCTATCGAGGAAGTATTGATTCAAGCCGTATAAGGACCATTTAAGCTAGTCGGCACAATGCGAAGGGGGGTGAGAGTCTTGGCGACGAAGAAAGCAGCAAAGAAGAAAAAGAAGTAAGTCCCGCCTCTATTTCTGGCGTCGGGGGCGAGGCCACTCGCTCCCGATGCTATAAAGATGACTACGCCCAACCCTGCCCTAGTCCCCCCTACAACCAAAGGTCATAGAGAACCACAAGTCATTCAGCGTGAAGTTCTTAATGAGAAGGGATAGGCCTTAGGAAGCCTGGAGAGCAACTCCAACCGACGGTCGTGGAGTGGGGACGAGAGGAAGCGGCTCGCTGTGTGAAGTCGAATGACCTGCATTGAGCAATACCCAGCATTCCGGGTGGTCGAGGATCTGCTTTACCAAACGCGTGTGCAAGGCATGACCAGACCGATCGGCAATCAGGTGTCCGATAAACGGAAGACCAAGGAGCGAAAAATCGCCGATCAGGTCTAACACCTTGTGACGAACGAACTCATTGGGGAAGCGAAGGCCAGATTCATTCAACACACCATCTTGAGAAAGGACAACCGTGTTATCAAGATTCCCGCCACGACCCAGTCCTCTGGCCCAGAGTGCCTCAACTTCTTGCAGGAAACCGAACGTTCGGGCTTCGGCGATCTCCGATGCAAACGCATCAGCGGAATACTCGTACGAATAGGCTTGAGTCTGAATCAACGGATGATCGTACTGAATCGAATAGGTGATCCGCGGAGTGGCCGAGGGTTCAATGCGGATACGCTTCGACCCATCGACGACTTCCAGCGGTCTGGTCAATTTGAGAAATGATTGGCTTCTATTCTGGTGAATGATCCCGGCCGATCGAATCATCCGAACGAACGGCGCAGAACTGCCGTCCATTACCGGTGCTTCACCAGCATCAACTTCAACGTAGGCATTATCGACGTTTAATCCAGCCAACGCCGCCAGAATATGTTCAATTGTCTTGACCTGAAACCCGTGGCCGCTGATGGCGGTACAGAGTTCTGTAGCAACCAAGTGTTCCACAGAGGCCGCAAGAGAAGCTCCGGCGTGTCCATTACGATTGACGAAGACAATTCCCGTGTCCGGAGGAGCCGGGCGAAGAGACAGGGTCACAAGTTGACCTGAATGGAGGCCAACTCCCGCGCAGCTGACGCTGTTTGCTAATGTCTGTTGTAATCTCACGGTGTTTCCTCCAAAATCACCTATGGGTCAAGCAACTCCAGTGCCAAGTAATAATGAACGGGGAATTTGTCATAACTAATTGATGTTAAAACGATATTATTGATTTGTTCTGATGGGCCCATCTGTGGCTGAAATGTAACATCTGTGACTTTTTCAAATGATACGGCTGCTTAGATAGTCCATACAGCATAAAAACTATGAAAGACGTTTACTGGCAGGCTCATGGCCTTGGGTCCAATTCGATGAGGCCCTTTCTGATGGCCAATATGGCGGCCTGCGTGCGGTCATAGACTTGTAGCTTGTGGAAGATGTTTCGGACATGGTTCTTCACGGTTTTTTCACTGAGGTCTAGGCTGTTCGCGATTTCCTTGTTGGTTTTCCCGTCGGCCACCAGCCTCAGGACCGTAATCTCTCGCTCGGTGAGGTCATGCTCGACCCAGGCCGGTTTCTTCCCCTTTTTTTGGGCCATGAGTGAGAACTCCGCGAGGATTTTGCTGGCAACGGAAGGATGAATCAGGGACTCGCCACGATAAATCGCCCGAATGGCTGCAACGATTTGGGACGACTCAGAGTCCTTGAGCAAATACCCGGTGGCTCCGGCTCGAACTAGATCGAAGATATATTGCTGTTCTTCATACATGGTCAATGCGACGATCCCGATATGGGGAAACTCCCGCTTGATCTGCCGCGTCGCCTCCACGCCGCCCATCCGCGGCATGCTGACGTCCATCAAGACGACATCGGGCAGCAGCGTCCTAGTTTTCTCGACAGCCTCCATGCCATCTTGGGCCTCGCCGACGACGTTGATATCGTCCTTCGTCTTAAGAATCGCGGCCAGCCCTTCGCGCACCACACGGTGATCATCTGCTATGAGGACTTTAATCTTTTCCATCTTGAGAGATCTCCTTCTTGCCGAGCGGGACTTCTACCACGATCGTGGTGCCATGCCCTTTCTTTGAATCGATTCGTGCCTCGCCTCCTACGAGCTTGGCGCGCTCGAGAATGCCGCGAATACCGAAGTGGTCCCACTTTTCCGGATCTTTTAAGACTTGCTGCATGTTGAAGCCGATGCCGTTATCGGCAATGGTCACGGTTAGTCTGTCAAGATCGATTTCTAATCGTACGGAAACATGATCTGCCTTGGCATGCTGAAAGACGTTACTGAGTGCTTCCTGGACGATACGAAAGAGAAAGATCTTTGTGCGAGGGAAGAGGATCTGTTCATCGCCCAACACCTCAAACTCAGTCTTGATATGGTATTGAGTCTGATACGACTTCAGATAGTTGGTGAGTCCGGGAATGAGCTCCATTTTGTCGTATTGAAGGGGTCGAAGATTGAAGATAACCTGCCGGGCTTCTTTAATAGCCAACTTAAGCTGCTCTTTGCTCTCGCGTAACGTTGCCAAACTCGCTTTCGGATTCTTGCGGAGCAGTTGTTGGCATAACTCAAGTTTGAAGTTCACGCCGGCCAGGCTCTGCACCAGGCCGTCATGGATTTCGCAGGCGATTCGCGTGCGCTCCTCCGTCACGGCGGCACCCGTTTCCTTTACGTACAGCCGGTAGAGGGATTGATACTTATTCAGGGTCTTTTCGATTTCCGCTGTCGCTCTGATACGGGCCTCGATCAATTCCCACATGAATTTTGCGCTGGCCCCGCCGATGATCGTCACGCCCATACGGTGAAAATCTTGGAGTACTTGCCAAACCTCCGCGTTGCCGGACACATCGATGATGAGGTCAACGCGTTCTAAATCAAGAAGCTGTCGATAATCCCGCGTGACAGGGATTTTCAGTCGTTTCGCTAGGGCTAGGCCAGGCGCATGGGCATTCACTTCGGCTACACCGACGATTCGTACCAGCGGATCGTTGGCGAATATTTCCATCAGCGCAGTTCCGCCGCGACCTGCGCCTATGATAGCCACGTGCGTGGCCCCAGGGGCTCGGCTCCTGCGCATGCGTCTCGTTGGTTTGGCCTGGGTGATCGACATGACGTTGCGTAGTCTGTTATCTCCAGATTGCGTTGCGGACAAAACGGAAAGAGAAAAGATGGCGC
>NZ_CDLUDY010000005.1:0-4980 GCF_975968855.1 Petrachloros mirabilis | reverse complement strand
TGGTTCTCACCATCCTCAATCTGATTCTTCGCCCCATCCTCTTCGTGCTTACACTCCCCTTGATCGTGGTCACATTGGGCCTGTTCCTCGTCGTCTTGAATGCACTACTGCTCGAATTCACAGCTTATCTGGTTAAAGGATTCACCGTCGCCAGCTTCTGGTCAGCCATCGGTGGCGCGCTCGTCATCAGTGTGGCCACTGCCGTGCTCAATTTCATGATCGGCGACCGCCGTCAGGTTGAGATTCGTTCCACGGAGCCACAGCAACCGAAGATCATTAATCCGCAAGATTAGCCATCCGTCTTTTCATTGAATTGCCCCGGCCGCATTGCTACAATGCGTGAATATTTTCCCCCTACGAACTGATGACCACAACAGCTCCGCAGAGCAAACCAGCCCCGGAAACCCATCTCCAACGGACGCTGACTTCTGTTTTGACTGAATTGCCGGTCGATGCGGCTATGGCCGCCATATTCCATCACGAGAAGGGTCCCTTGGTCGGGCATTCAGCGCGAGGATTTACTCCCCGCGAAGTACACGCGATACTCCGCACGTTGTCCGCACCATCCCTTCTTCCCAACGGCTCTCCCCAAGAGCAGGAGACCGGCAAGACTATGCGGCTCCGCTTGATCACCCCCGGCGCAAAATCCCTGTTAGGCGCCCCGCTCAAAAATCGCAATCGTACGTACGGATTCCTTGTCATCGGCAGGAAAGAGACCGCTACCTTCACGAAAAAAGAGAAAGCCTTGATGGAGCAGGCCAGCGAAGAGATTACCAAGGCCCTGGAGCGCGAAGGTCTCTTCGACATGAATGTCGTACTCAGCCGTCCCCTCGTCTCGAACGAACCCGCCTCTGCCGCTCAGACCCCGGCGGAGATGTTCGCAGCTCCCGTCTCGCACGTCACACCGGAGCTTCAAAATAAGATCGCGGGGGTACTGGCAGAAGCCAACGAAATTGTCCCCTATGACAGAGCCTGGGTCTGTCATTACGATCCTATTGCGGGAAATGTCGAAGTCGTTGGAATGACGGGAGACTTGAAAAGCGAACACAAGGACGGGAAGAAGGATTTGAAACCTGGCCTTCGTCTGGCGCTGGATAGTTCGGCAGCCGGATGGGCTATCCGTCACAGGAAACCGCGCGTCGACCATGATCTGGCTTCCACGCAAGGACGCTTCCTGGATCACAAGCAGCTTTTCAAGGATAGGTTCCAATCTTCGCTGGCCCTCCCATTCTTTGTCAGGGGACAAGTCGGGGGAACTTTCACATTGGCCTCCCGTGACGCCGGCCGTTATCATCCTACCGACGCCCGCACCCTTGAACCGATCATCCTCAGGCTGGCCGATCTTCTTCAAGCACCGGCACCGGCGCAGTCACCTCCGACATCGGCAAGTGGAAACGGCGGCCCCACGATAGCGGCGGAGGCGCAGGCATCTCTCCCGCTTGAACCTGTTATCAGAAAACAGGAGCGCCAGGCTGCCATTGGAGAATTTAGTGCGTTTCTGGCTACGGAGATTCGCGAGCCGCTTGGCTCAATTCGAGCCCAATTGGAGGAAGTCACCGGGGAAGGGATTCTCGATTTCGACCCGCAGACGCGCGTCGAGAATGCCATGCGCGATTTGATCCGCGTTGAAGCAATCCTGAACGAGATTCTCGACTTTGCCAAACCGCTCGAATTGAACCGCCGCCTCGTCCGCATCCCTGAAGTCATCGAAAGCGCCCTGACCGTCCTGGCGACCGACTTGGAGGTCACCAGAATCCAAGTTGCTAAAGAATACGCGGCAGTCCTCGCTCCTATTCGCGGCGATGAAGCGAAACTTCAGCAAGTGTTCTTGAGCATCTTCAAGAATGCCTGCGAAGCCATGACTCCTGGAGGACATCTGACGATCCAGGTCACTCAGCACCGAGCCGGCCGCAGCATCGAAGACCAGATTCTGATTAAAAACGACGGGGCTCCCATCCCAGAGGAGATCGTCGACAAAGTGTTCGAACCCTTCTTTACGACGAAGAGAGCGGGAACAGGGCTGGGTCTTGCGACAGTGAAAAAGATCATTGAAGAACATGGCGGATCCATTGCCATTGGCAGTGCCCCAGAAGAAGGAACAACCGTGACGATCCGCCTCCCAGGTGTCAGCCGTGGGCCGGCTTTCCGTCATCGCGGGCGCGGGCGTCGCCCGCCACGTCGCAGTCACTAGCTCCTACCTCTCTGTTTTTAAATATCTTTTTCGTCATAACGGTCTTGCTCTGCTTTTGTTTTAAGAAGAGATCTGAATGGAATTCTGCCTTGACAGAAGCAGGCCCTAATGGCTATGATCGCGCGCACTTGATTCGACTATTGTGAGAGAACATTATTCACGGCAATCCTTCAGCCACCATTATTCAAAGGAGAAGGGGTATGAAGCTCGTATTCGGCACTGTTGCAGCAGTCTCCGGTGTCCTGTTTGCGCTATCCATGGCTTCGGCCAATCCAGCGCTGCTCCCCAAGCATGAAGGCTATCCCATGAAGAACAGCGGCAGCCCGGTCACCGGCCAACCGACGGCCAATGATCCCGGACAGTCCGATGCTCGTGGGGAATCCACGCTGCTCAAGTCGGCTGCCTTCGATGACAAACACTCCAGCCAGGCTTTGAAGAAAACCAACAATGACCGTATCACCGGCAGCGAAGGTGCGGGGCGTCTGCCGAAAGTCTCCGGTCCTCAGATCAAGATTGCGCCGCCGGTAACCTCCGCCACGAAGGCGGATGCCAGCCAGGGCGTAAAGTAAGCGAACTTTATGACGCACAAAAGGGGCGTGGCCTCCATAGTCACGCCCCTTCTTCTTGTTTCCAACCAGCCTTACTGTTCTACTCGACGATCCTGAACCGATACGGCTTTCTTGCCCATTCGCCCGCATAATCAACACCGATCCTCGGCAACACCGCAATCTTGCTCCTCGCGATTTGGCGAGCACGATCTTCAAACCACAAATGCTCGCCCAGAGTCATATCGATCCGGTTCAATGAACGATCGATGTCCAACTCACGGCAGAGTTTTCCCGGTCCATCGATAAGCGTGCCATCGACCTCGATCGCCCTGATGAGGACGGCAGCGGGATAGTCGAGCCGCTCGGTTACCACGTTCAGCATGTGGTACATTCCGTAAATGAAATATACATAGGCTGTTCCCGGTCGACCAAATAAGACATCCGTCCTTGCCGTCCGCCCCTTGGACGCATGACAAGCCCTGTCGTGTGGACCGACGTATGCCTCCACTTCAATGATCTTTCCCGCAACCGTTCCTTCACCATTTTGCCGAACCACATACTTTCCCAACAACGAACGCGCGACGACCAGCGTCGAACGGTTGAAATACGATCGAGGAAGAATTGTTCCTTTCACTGGATCAGCCTCTTTCGCTGCTATTGTATTGCAGCAATCACAAAATGGCACCTGGCAAGGCGGCAGAGAAGGAAGCTGCGACACGCGTACTTTATCTTGTATGCGAGCGGGGGAGCACGACAGAGAACGGCGCCAGGAAGCACGTTCAGATGGCTGCTAGAAGTACCAGGCAAGACCGCCCATGACCATTCTTGGATTCCCGGGCACAAAATGGATATCAGCAACCGGGAGCGTTTCGTTCCGAAGCTGTGACCGGAAAAAGAAGGTCGCTTGTTCCCACTTGGTATCAAGCAGATTCTGCACAAACAGAAAGGCCTCCAACCGACCATAAGGCAACTTCACAGGCAATTGATACCGCTCGGAAAGGTCGACATCGACCCACGACGGTGCTTTTATGCTCCGATCCTCGCTCAACGGCCTCACGCCCAGATAGGTGGCCTGTAATTGCGATGTAAGCCCTTTTGGCCATTTGAGAAGCAAGGCCCCATATGCCGTTACTTCAGGCGCCAACGGGATCGCCCCGCCATCGCGAAATTCAGCTTTCGTATAGGTCACGCTGCCGTTCATCGAGAGCGGACCCCAAATCCGTCCCCTCACCGCGAACTCTATTCCTTGGCGCCGGCTGGCTCCTCGAATTTCCGTCGTTCCTTCGTCGCCGACGAATACCAGCTCATTCTGGAGATCCACCTGCCAGGCTGTCGCTACCAATTCTAAACCACCAGGCCCCCAGGGCTTCGAACGGACTCCGAACTCATAACTTTTTGAGCGGGCCAGCGGCGACGCAGCTTGGGCTACAGCCGAGCGAGCGTCGTTGCTATGAAAACCTTCGCCGTAATTCAGGAAGAATTCTGTTGAGGCCCATGGCCCCAAGATGAGATTGGCTTTCGGCAAGATCAGGGCCGACGTCGTACGGCCGGCCGGCTGGTCCGCGCACGGTTCGCACCGATTACGGACGTCAAACGTAAAGAGCTCGCTCCGAATTCCTCCCGAAAACCTCATCCATGAAGTCGCGTGCAATTCAACCTTAAAAAACGGTGAATAGGAGGCCTGAAGGATATCGGTGTCGATGGTCGTCCCGAGGGGATTCCGTTGGACCTGCGGTCCAAGCCGCGTATGAACGTCATCGATGCGACTCTGAAATCCAACCGTGCCGATTACCGGCATACCCAGCAGTTCGCCTTCCTGCCGATAGCCGATGCCCCCTCCGTAGAGGATTCGACGATCAGACTGCTGAAACCCATCACCGTTGACTGGGTCGTCAGCAAAGAAGGTAAAGTTGGTGAACAGATCGAACTTGTAGTACTGCGCATAGGCGTTCGCGAAGAACCGCCCGCCTGATGTGTCGTCGTAGTGATAGTTGAGTTTGGCTGTGGCGCGCTGCGTCTTCCCTCCCTCGGAGGGATCAATGGACCCGAACCGGTCGATCGCGCCATCGGTCACCGCACGCAGTGGAATCTCCCCCGATCCGTTCCACTGAGACTTATGGAAGGTGCCTGTCACACTCAACTCATCCCTCTTCAGCGGATTCATCGTCATCTTGCCGAGCAGATTGCCGCGGAAGTACCGGTTGTCGTTTTGAAAAGGGCCGTTCGTGTAGTACCCTTCCC
>NZ_CDLUDY010000004.1:0-4791 GCF_975968855.1 Petrachloros mirabilis | reverse complement strand
ATCGGCGGATGGGTGACCGGCTTAGCCCGTTCAGAAAATCTTTCGAAGACAAGCGGTTCGTTGATCACCAGGGTGATGCGGCCGTTTGATGCCGAAACGCCGGTACGCGAGTTGACCTCTTGGCTGACGCCCAACGAACGATTGTTCGTTCGCAGTCATTTCGGTCCTCCAAATCCTGAAGCGATCGATGCGACGGTGTGGCAACTCAAGGTTGGCGGTAAAGTTGATCAACCTCTGAGCTTCAGCCTGACAGAGTTGAAGCAGTTCGAACCGGCGACCGTCACCAGCGTCCTGCAATGTAGCGGCAACGGCCGTGCCTTCCATCGTCCGAAAGTGCCAGGCGTGCAATGGGAGCGAGGAGCCGTCGGCAATCTGGAATGGACAGGTGTCCGTTTGAAAGATGTCTTGGCGAAGGCGGGACTCAAGAGCCAGGCCAGGCATGTTCAATTCCTCGGAGCCGATCGACCCGTCTTGGATTCGGTGCCTCTCTTCGTTCGTAGTTTACCCATCGAAAAGGCGCTTCATCCGGATACCTTATTGGCGTTCGAGATGAACGGAAAGCCGATTCCGCTACTTCACGGTGCACCCCTCCGACTGATCACGCCCGGTTGGATGGCCGAATCCTGTATCAAATGGCTGACGGAGATTACCGTTCAAACCGGCGAGGCGACGGGCTATTACATGCAGCAGGCCTATCGCATTCCCGTGACGACCGTGGCTCAGGACTCCGGTCTGCCCGAGCCGAGGATGCTCCCGGTCGAAGAGATGCCCGTCAAGTCTTTGGTAACGGCACCCGCTGACGGAGAATCCGTCAATATTGGACCAATCGCCGTCAAAGGCGTCGCATGGGCAGGAGAGGCGAGAGTTGTCAAAGTCGAAGTGTCTGTGGACGGAGGAACATCCTGGGAGCAGGCACGGTTACTTGGCGAAGAACATCCTTACGCGTGGAGACAATGGCAATTCGTATGGAATGCCAAGACTGCGGGAACCGCCACTGTGCTCTGCCGCGCCACAGACTCGAGGGGGGAGACTCAGCCGGAAAGGACGCCGTGGAACCCGAGCGGATTTTTGTGGAACGGATGGGACCGCGTGAACGTCATGGTAAAGGGTGAGGGGTAAGGAGGGAGGAGCATGGCGAGGTGAGGATTCTTGACCGTAAAACGGACGTGGTTGGTTTCTGTGTGATGCTGGCAGTTGCTGGCTTCGCGGCGGTCACCGCCGCGCAAGAAGGAGACCGCCAGCCGGTAAGTGTAGCGCTGGCTCCGCGAGCGGAGACCTTGATCATCGCGCGCTGTTCCGTCTGTCATACCCCTGATCTCATTACACAACAGCGATTGCCACCCGAACGGTGGCAGGCGACGGTCGAGAAGATGAGGCATTGGGGCGCGGAGATCTCTGAAGAAGAAGCCGACTTGTTGGTGCGGTATCTCTCTGCGCGGTATCACCCTGATGCACCGGACAACCTCCCTTCGCTCGACAACGAAATCCAGAAAGCCGAGCCCTTTAACCATGAGCCTACGCCTGCTGAAGGTCCCGTGACAGGCCTGGCTTCTCGTGGCGCGACTGTTTTCTCCAATAATTGTCAAGCCTGCCATGGAGTGGGCGCGATCGGAGGGATGGGTCCGAAGCTGGCGAAGAATCCCATTCTGAAACACGAGGAACAATTCTGGGATACCGTGTTGCACGGACGGGGTCCCATGCCGGCGTGGGGATCTGCGCTTAGTCAACAAGACATCGCTGATATTCATGCCTGGTTGTTGACGAAGTAAGGATCACATTAAGTAAGGTTCGAATGAAAGGAGCGGTGATCATGCAGATGAAACGCGGGTTGATGATCGGGTCGGCTGTGGTGGTATTGATCGGGCTCATATCCCTTCCACGCCTCCTGTTCGGCGGCGATCAACCACGCGCAAAGGAAATCATTCAGCAAACCTGTGTTCAATGCCATCGGCTGGAAGGGAAGGCCGAATCCCGTTTCAATCTCAAAGCGCCCGATCTCATTTGGGCCGGCAGCAAATATCAGCGATCGTGGTTGATTCGATGGCTCACAGGCAAGGAAGCGCCGCTCTACGCCAAGGGATACCGTTGGGACTTGAGCCAGGTGCCGACCAAACATCCGATGGTGACGGAAGCGGAGGCCAACGCGATTGCGGATTACTTTGCCGAGCACAACAAGGATCCTCGTGTGAAGGTCGGCGCGTTTGACACAACGAAGGTCACCAAGTTTGAAGCAACATTCGGCGGGATGGCATACAAGGCGCATGCCTGCTTGGGTTGCCACACGATTGAAGAGAACGGGAAGGTCATCGGCGGTCCCCAGAGCGCCGCGCTGCAGAAATCTGGTCAGCGGTACAACATGGACTGGCTGTACCGTTTTGGGCAGAACCCGCAGGATTTCATCATCCATACCGGGGAATTTCTTGCGGATGCAACAGACCCGCAATTGCGGGCGGTGATTGGCTATCTTGCGACACAGGGCGTACCGGACTACAACTATTACGAACCTTGGACAGCTCCGGAGTTCGCGAACGCGAGTGTCGATCGCGGGAAGGGCCTCTACAAGGAATATTGCGCGCAGTGCCACGGATTCACTGGTAAAGGTGACGGGCCTGCCGCATCTGGGTTGGATCCGAAGCCGGCGATCCATGCCAACATCCCGTTTGAAAAAATTCCGATCGAATACCTTTACAACGTGATCAATCATGGCGGCGCTGCGATGGGAAAATCGCCGAACATGCCCTACTGGAATCTGACGATCGGACAGCAGGGGGTCGCAGACGTGATTGCCTACTTAAAGGCGACATTCAAAGGGGCGCCCGAGGTGGCGACAGCTCCCAGCAGCGGCGCGGGTGATGCCTGTATCCAGCCACGCAAGACCGCAAAGGCCCCGGGTGAGTTTCTCGCCAAGACTAATCCACTTCCGGCATCGCCCGAAGTGATCAAAGCAGGGAAAACGCTGTTCCTGAAGACGGCACAACCGGCGGCCTGTGCCATGTGCCACGGAGAAAAGGGAGACGGCAAAGGATTTATGGGGGCAGCGCTGGTACCCCCGCCGCGAAACTTCACCTGTGGGGCCATGATGAAGAATCTCCCGGACGGTCAGTTGTTCTGGATCATCAAGAACGGATCGCCAGGGACCGGCATGATGTCCTTTGCCGCGCTGCCGGATGAATCGGTCTGGCAGCTGATCCATTACATTCGTACGCTGGCGAAATAGGCTCGTCTGGGTAAAGGTTGAGGTATGCAAGGCAAAGATTGTTGGAAAAACAACGAAGGAGAAAAAAAGAATGGCGAGCTTCATCATTTCGGGTAGCCGGGGCACAGACGATTCCACGATGGCAACATTGCCGTTCATGGCTGCCAAGACGGCGAAGGAACAGGGCCATGACGTCGTAGTGTGGCTATGGAACGAAGCCGTGGCGATCGGGAGAAAAGGCACGGCCGAGCACGTAAGCGGCGTGAATCTGACTCCACTGAAAGAATTACTGGCCGCCGTGCAGGCGGCCGGTGTGCCGATTTGGGTCTGCGGCGCTTGCGCTGTAGCCAGGCAGATTACTCCATCTGATCTCGTTGCCGGTGCCACGATCAAAGGCATGCCGGATTTCATTAAAGAAGTAGCCCAACGGGACCGTAACGTGACATTTTAGAAGGAAATCTGCTTATAAAGGAGGGGTTATGGGTTCTGATGGTGAGTCGAAGGAGAAGTTGAAGGGACGGAAAGACCGCCGTAGTCATGACGGTGATGTGAGCGACATCGTGGGGAAAGACGGAGAATTTCTGGCTGATGATTTAGAGGCGATTCCCACAATCGTTCCCAGAGAAGGAGACGGATATCTAATAGGAGCAAGTTCGGAAATGAAGGTGCATTCCGGCCCGATGAGCGAAACCGTCCGTATGCTGACCGAAGATGATCTACTTCGAATCAACACAAGAAAAGGCCTGGTCCGGTTGTTGCGTAACCGGGATATCGACATCGAAGAAGTCCGAAAGACCCTGCTGTATGATCAGGAGCTCCGAGGACTTCAAGTCGAATTGGTCAAACTCCAACGTTGGGTACAATCTGAAGGCCAGCGCATCGCGATCTTGGTCGAAGGGCGTGATGCGGCGGGCAAGGGCGGGACCATCAGGCGGTTCACCGAGCATCTGAACCCTCGCGCGATGCGTGTCGTCGCTCTTCCAAAACCGACCGACGAAGAGCGGGGGCAGTGGTATTTTCAGCGGTATATCAGGCAATTGCCGAACAAAGGCGAGATCGTCTTTTTCGACCGTAGCTGGTACAACCGTGCCGTTGTCGAACCGGTGATGGGGTTCTGCACCAAAAAAGATCATCAGCGGTTCCTTCAGCAGGTGACGGAATTCGAGCACATGCTCTATGAAGATGGCGTGACGATCATCAAGTTCTGGTTTTCGATCTCTAAGGAGGAGCAGTTCAAGCGATTCGAAGCCAGGCGCAAGAATCCGCTCAAGCATTGGAAGATAAGTCCCGTCGATGAGAAAGCACAAGAATTGTGGGATGCTTATACGCGCTACAAGGAGGAAATGTTCAGTAAGACGCATACAACATTCAGCCCTTGGATTATTTTGAGGGCGAATGACAAGCAAGCGGCGCGTCTCGAAAGCCTCCGGTATGTCCTCAACTTATTGCCGTACAAAGGGAAGGAAGATGCGGAGGTGCGATTGGAGCCGGATCCGAACGTTGTGACGCGGTTCCATCGAAAAATGGTTGAATTGGACTTCTGATGACCCAACCCCGCGATCAGCCAGGAACCGACTCGTGTCCTTAAATAGGAT
>NZ_CDLUDY010000003.1:0-36164 GCF_975968855.1 Petrachloros mirabilis | reverse complement strand
GGCAACACAAGTGTAAGAGATATGAAGGATACATCGATCACGGCCAGATCAATTGCGTCGGCGACCGCCCTTCGTTCGATGTAGCGGACGTTCGTCCGTTCCAGCAAAACGACCCGTGGATCTTGGCGCAACTTCCAGTCGATGAGTCCATACCCGACATCAACTGCGTACACTCGTTTCGCGCCCCTTTGCAAGAGACAGTCGGTGAACCCTCCTGTTGAACAGCCGACGTCAAGACAGATCTTATCGGCAGGGTTGATCGCAAACGCATCCAGCGCCGAAGCCAGTTTTTCGCCAGACCGACTGACGTACGCAGGCCCCTTTTCAATTTCGATCCGCGAATCAACTCCCACAAGTCTGGCAGGCTTATCAACAACAATTCCGTCGACGAGCACCCCGCCGGCAAGGATCGTCCTTGCGGCAACTTCTCGACTGGTTACTAGCCCCCTGGTCACTAGCAACCGGTCCAGCCGTTCCCTTGTCACAGGCATCGAATTAGGCTCTCTTGGATGGGATACTGAGGAGGCAGGAAAATACAATGTCGGGCGAATGGACAAATTGCTTTACGGAGATTCGTCCCCTTCATCGTCTGGCGAAAAGGCATGAAGTCGTTTTTTCCCGTTCTTGTCCTGCACAAGCACTTCGACTTTTCGCTCCGCATCTTCTAAAATTTTCAGGCAACTCTTGGATAATCGAATACCTTCTTCAAAGATTTTCAAAGATTCATCGAGCGGGAGATCACCCTTCTCCAATTCGCCGACAATCGCTTCCAGTCGGGCCATAGCTTGTTCGAACTTTACTCCACCCACGAAATCATCTGTCCTTTCTTTCAATTCACCGGCTTCATTATACTCACCTGAGTCCTGATTTTAAACCGACGCATCTGGCAAAATGCTATCAACGGTGCAACGGAGTTCCCCCTCGCTCAAATGTGCGACAACCTGGTCTCCGACCTGGACATCCTGTGCTCTTCGAAGGATTACGCCGTCGCGGGCGGTGAATAGGAGACAATAGCCGCGCCCTAAAATCGCCAAAGGGCTGAGGGCATTCAATCGCGCCACAGTCGAACCGATCAGACGCCTACGCCTATCAAGTGACAACGACATCTGCCGCTCCAAGCGCGTGATGAACTGCGGGATAACTGCCAAACCGCCTTTCACCAAGAAAACTGGGTTCAACCTGGCCAAATCATATTGCCTCTCACGGAAGACTTCGCGGCCAAGTGTCAGCCGTTGATGCAGAAGAGCTTTGAGTCGGGAGGTCACTTCATCGGTCCATTGTGATTCTTCCTGAATGCGAAAGCGGATATGTGTCAATCCTCTTAACTGTGTATCAAGTCGCTGCCGTTCAACTCGGCAATGTCGGCTCATCGCCTGCTCAGTCCGGATTGTCAGCTCATTCATTCGCTCCGCCACTTCCTCAAAAACCGGCACAACTGTTTCAGCCGCAGCCGACGGAGTCGGCGCGCGGTAGTCGGCGGCAAAATCCGCCAGTGTGACATCGACCTCGTGCCCGACGGCTGATACGACGGGAATGCCGGAAGCTACGATCGCACGGACCACAATTTCCTCATTAAAGCTCCATAGGTCCTCCAGCGACCCACCTCCGCGACCTACGATGATGACATCCACGTCAGATTCTTCGTTGAGTAACCTCAACCCATCGGCGATTTGTCGTGCAGCTCCTTCACCCTGTACCTGCACCGGAACAATGACGACGCGCAGAAGCGGCCACCGACGTTTCAATACAGTCAGAATATCCCGAACCGCAGCGCCGTCGATCGATGTGACAAGCCCGACGGTACGAGGGAACAGTGGAAGGGGCTTCTTTCTGTTCTCATCGAAAAGACCTTCGGCAGCCAGTTTCTCCTTGAGTTGATCGAAAGCCATTTGCAGCACGCCAACACCCTTCGGCTCCACCGTATCAATTACGATCTGATATTCCCCGCGCGGCTCATACACTGTCAGTCTTCCCCTGACAATCACCTGCATACCTTCTTGCAACACAAACCGCACTCGCATGCCATTTGATCGAAACAGTACCGCACGAATCTGGCTCGACTCATCCTTGAGAGTGCAATACACATGGCCGGATCCAGGAGTGCGGAGATTAGAGATCTCTCCTTCGAGCCATAGATTGGAATATTCCAATTCTATGGTTGTGCGGATCATCCCGGTGAGTTCGGAAACGGTCAGGATTTGTCTGTTGGGAGGTAATAACGTCTGAGAGCGTCCTTTTTCCATCCAGTTAATCGAGTATACGAATCCGTTCGATGGACAACGCTTTTCCGATACGGGCATCCAGATCAAGCAACACCGCGCAGAATACTGTCGGACCTGAGGCAACTTCAAATCGCCGCGGCATCCCGGTGACAAACTTCTCGATCGCTAGCTCTTTCTTGACGCCGATCACCCCGTGCAGAGGACCGGTCATCCCGATATCCGTCAGGTACGCGGTCCCCTTCGGAAAAATCTGCTCGTCGGCTGTTTGCACATGAGTATGGGTACCAACCACCGCTGTAGCTTCACCATCCAAAAAATGTCCCATCGCCATTTTTTCAGACGTCGCCTCCGCATGCATGTCAACGATCACCGCCGCCACATTTTGCTTGAGTTTGGCCATTTCCCGTTTCGCCGTTTGGAAGGGGCAATCCAGCATCGGCATATAAGCCCGACCCATGAGCTGAAGTATCCCGACCGCTTCGCCACCGGGAGTTTCAATCACTACGCTCCCTTGCCCCGGCACACCTTCTGGATAGTTGGCCGGCCTGAGCAACCGTCGTTCGCGGGGGAAATAGTCAAGCACTTCCTTCTTATCCCAGGCGTGATTACCGGTAGTAATGGCAGATAACCCCATTTCGAACAATTCTTCAGCCAGATCAGGCGTGATCCCGAACCCTCCGGCTACGTTCTCACCGTTTCCAACTACTATATCGATCTGGCGCTGAGAGATCAGACGGGGAAGGGCCCTGGCAACAGCACGACGCCCCGGCTCGCCCATGATATCTCCGATGTAAAGCAACTTCATTTTGCGTACTCGACGTAGCGGCTCTCGCGGATGACCGTCACCTTGATCTGGCCCGGATAAGTCAGCTCCTGCTCGATCTTTTTCGCAAGGTCCCGAGACAACTGGAACGATTCAGTATCCGTCACGTCTTCCTGCCTCACAATCACACGAATTTCTCGACCAGCTTGTATGGCATAAGCCTTTTGCACACCTTTCTGTGAATTCGCCAGCGACTCCAACTTTTCCAGTCGTTTCACATAAGATTCCAACGCCTCTCGCCTGGCCCCGGGCCGTGCTGCGGAAAGAGCCTCAGCCGCCGCAACGAGAACTGATTCCGGGCAAATCGGTTCCACCTGTTCGTGGTGCGCTGCTATGGCATTGACGATCTTCTCGCTCTCTCCGTACTTTTTGGCAATTTCCGCACCCAGCATCGCATGAGGGCCTTCCTCTTCGTGGCTCACCGCCTTCCCAATATCATGCAGCAGGGCTCCTCGCCTGGCTAACCTGACGTCCAAACCCAATTCGGACGCCATGATTCCACAGATATAGGAAGCCTCGCGCGCGTGGTAGAGATTATTTTGACCATAGCTGGTCCGATACTTCAGGCGCCCCAGCACCTTGATCAATTCGGGGTGGAAATCAGAGAGCCCCAATTCGAAAATGATCTTTTCGGCTTCTTCGTACATCAGCTTGTCGATGTCGACTTTCACCTTCTCCACGATTTCTTCTATCCTGGTGGGATGAATCCGCCCATCGTGAAGCAGCCTCTCAAGTGACACTTTTGCAATTTCCCGTCTGAGTGGATCGAACCCGGATATAATAACGGCTTCAGGCGTCTCATCGATGATCAGATCAATCCCGGTGGCCGCTTCGATGGCCCTTATGTTCCGGCCTTCCCGCCCAATAATCCTGCCCTTCATGGCGTCGTTGGGGATTTGCACTACGGATATCGTCGACTCGGATACATAATCACGTACCACTCGTTGGATTGAAGTCGTGATGATCTCGCGAGCTTCCCGCTCCGCGTTCTCTCGCGCTTCTTCCAGTGTGCGCTTAGCAATCCCTGCGGCATCCAGACGCGCCTGAGTTTCCATCTCTTGAAGTAAATGTTTTTTCGCTTCGTCTGCCGTCATACCGGCTACCCGTTCCAACGCCTCGCGGTGCTCCCGCTCCGCCTGAGCACAAGACAACTCCTGAGCAGTAAGCCTCTCCTCCCGTCTTCCAAGCTCCTGCTCCCGCTTGTTGGCTTCAGCCTCGCGCTTTTCTAACGAACCGATCCGCTTGTCGATGGATTCTTCGCGGAGCATAAGCCGCTTTTCGGACGCGGAGAACTCTCCTAATCTGACCTTCTGCTCCTTTTCCAACTCTGCTTTGGCTTGGAACACATGATCTTTGGCTTCTAGCTTGGCTTCCTTGACGATGTTTTCCGCCTCGCGTTGCGCATTCAGAACCAGGTGACGCGCCTGCTCTTCATCTTGTGCCTGTTTAGCCGCAGCAGAGGACCGGCGAACGAGCTCGTACAAGCCTACACCGATCACTGCACCAACAATCCCGATGAGGAGATAAATGACTAGGGAGGTCGACATTGGACTGACCCCTTTCACGAGCGAGACGGGGAACGTCTCTCGCCCTCACATGAATAACCTTAATAACCTTGTGTAAATCCTGTTCGGCAGATGCGTGAACAAACCGGATGGAGGAAAGAGGACAGGTGAACCGAGGTGTGAGAACCCAGACCTAGATACGACTTTCGAAGGTTGAACGCCTGGCTGGTCTTCCAGAGTATCCAATTGCCCTTGCCGAAACACTTCTAACGCCGTGGACCCTTCGGTCCCTGAGACCTATACGGGCGCCCCCCACCTGTACAGTGACCTGGGCCGGGATGTCACCGAGCACAGGACAGATCTTCACCAGGCCATCAAAGCACCTGGCACAAAAACCTGCGAGGGTTGAGAGCAGAAGGACAATCGTTCGGAGAGAATTGTTCAATTCCGACACCACCAGCATCAACAATCTCACGTTCATACCCAACAATAACGAAATCGTACCTTTAAAGGCTCTTCCGGTTCGAAAAAACAGAATCCTGTTCTCCATCGTCGGTGAACCGCACTCTGACCGACTAGCTATCTAGCTGATAGGCACGATAGCAAAGGCCACGTTGCCAATGCAAGCGCAATTAACGAAACAGCGAGGTCGGAACATGTTCTTCGATTGAATCCATTAAAGAGGCCATCCGGCGATCCACGTCAGCCTCTCCCTGGGCACGCTTCTTTTCTGCTTCAAACATCTGGTGGGCAATGTTCAGAGCCGTCAGCACAGCAAGCTTCGACGGCGTTGTCGTATGCATACCTTCGGCTAAATGACGCATCTGTCCGTCAACGAATCCTGCTAGCTTGCGGATATACGTCTCGTCCGCCTCTCCACGAATGGTATACCTCTGACCGTAGATCTCGACATCTGTCGTCTTAGTCAAGGGCCACCTCCTTGCGTTCCTCAAAGCATTCCAATAGCTCGATGTCTCCAAGCACCTTCTCGATACGGAACCGAATATCTCCTCGCTCTCGCTCCCATCGCCGATTAGACTCACTTTCGTCGGTGAGCCGTTGGCGCAATCCCTTGAGATCATCTTCCAAGGAAGCGTTTTTTTTCTTCAACTCATGGACAAGCTTCACTAAGTCTTTGATACGTGTTTCGAGCGCATCCAGTCGATCCAATGCCATACTATCTCGCCCCTCCTTCAGACCCCTACAGGTTGGGCGGCACTATAGGAACTTGCCTAGATCTTGTCAACGGCCTCATGATGCACCATTGAGGCGTAAGTATTCCCGATAGCTCCGCAACACCCGCTTCACGTAGTACCGGGTTTCCTGATAGGGAATCAGCTCCACGAATTCGTCTTCGCTCTGTCCGCGGAATTGGTCAATCCAGCGTCCAACCGCAATCGGCCCGGCATTATATGAGGCGATCGTATATACGAGGTTTCCAGAAAACCGGTCGAGCAACTGTTCTACGTAGCTTACCCCAATGCGAATATTAATTTCTCGATCAAACAGATCATCTCGTTCAACGGCAGGGAGTCCGACTCTCCGTGCAACATTCTTCGCTGTCGCCGGCATCACCTGCATGAGCCCAATTGCGCCGACTCGTGATACTGCGTTCACGTCGTATTGGCTCTCTTCGCGAATAATCGCAGCTATCAGATGCGGATCCACACCCTTTGCCTCTTGAGCCTTGATTGTCGGCAAGAGCCCTGATGGATAGGCCACGTGCCAGAGTTCTTGAGGAAGCGCCCCGCCCGTCCGCTCCAGCTGATCCCGGAACCTGGCTCGTGCCAAACGCAGTGCATGGTGATAGGCCCCAACCTCATTTAAGAGGGTGGAGAGCACGGCAGAGGCGTTCGGATCTCGGCTGTACTGGTCAGTCAACACAGCAACTTCGTGGGCGGCATCCTCATCCAAACCCAATTTTTTCAGTTCAATCGCTCTACGGTAGGCAATCTGCGATTCAAGCTCTTCGCGAGTGAGCAGAGCCTGCTGGTCCTCGTCACTGCTCAAAGAATGGTTGTTTCCGGGCATGGAATTGTCGAGCACCTCTCGGTTTTCCGATATCGTGGCTCGTTCGCGGGCCAACTGACAATAATAGGTGAAGGGATAACGTTGACAGACACGATGGTAGTAGTCTTGCGCCTGAGTATCCTTCGTTAATTCAGCACTGCGACCCATCCAGTACAACGCCTGAGGTTCAAAGTCGAAATCATGTTGATCGGCAAGTGAACGAAAAGTTTCGAACGCCTCACGGAATTGTCCTGTCCGGTAATAGACCCACCCGGCCCGCCATAGCCCTTCCGCTCGTTGTGATGCCGGCTCTCCATGCTTTGCCATCAGACGATACCGTTTGATCGCCTCGTCATACTGCTTGTGGTCTTCCAGCCAGATACCGGCAAACAGGTTAATCTGGCCCTTGCGTTCCGCGGACAGACGCATGGAAGCTGCCGTGCTGGAGAGATTCAACAGTTTCTGGCCTTCCCCCTGTCGGAGATAGATGCGGGCCAGCCATACAAGAGCCTCGTGTGCGTGAGCTCCCTTTTTCTTAACCAATTCACCGAAGGTCAACCGAGCCTGGTCGTATTGCCTGAGCCGTACCTCCGCGATCCCTATCTTCAATTTCGCTTCGGAGCTCCGAGCGGTGCGAGGTTCCGCCTTGAGAAACTGATTTAACTCCTCGATCGCTTCTGCATGGAAAGCTTGCTTGAGATAGGCTTGGGCTCGAAGCAATCGTTCGGAGGGACCGACCATCCATTGTTCGCCTCCCAAATTAGTCGACAACAGACCTTCCGCTTCCTTCGCTTCCGGCGTATATGGGAAACGCACCCACAATTCTTTCAAAGTTTCTCGCCCCTCGGATATCTTGTTTTCACGAAGCTGGCAGGCAGCCTGACGTAGATACGCTTGCGCCGTTTCAGGCTCCTTGTCGCTTAATGAAATGGCCTTGACGAACCAATTAACAGCTTCGGGGCAACTTGATGCTTGATACCACGCCTCACCAGTACGATAGGCCGCTCTTGTCAATATGTTAGAGTCTGGAACCGCCACCGGAATACTCTCAAACATGACCGCAGCCTGTTTCGAATCTCCCAGATTCAGTGTTGCATCTCCAATCCAAAGCCGAATGTAATCGTCAAGCACCGGGAAATCGCGTTGAGCTTCACGGAACAATGGTAGAGCGGCCGCAGGATTTCGTTCCGTCAACAACAATGCTGATAAAAGGCCAGCCCGCTTCGCCCACACAGTGTCTGGAAATTGCTCTATTACGCTCTGCAATCGTTGGAGCTTGAGAGCGACCACTTCGTCGTTCGTCAGCGCATTGCCAAGTCGTTCCTTCGGATAAACTGCGGCCTCAAAACAACTCTCGGGAGGGCCGCAAGGCACTTTGTCACTCGATGGAATATTTGGATCGGAGGGTGTCCCTATCGATTCACTTGAAGATAAGATGACGATACAAACCAAGAACCCGGATGTGAGCATCATCGAAAGGCGAGGCAGGAATGATCGAATGATACCGTCTCGCACAAGGAGCCTCACAGGACGCTTCTACATATATAGCAGCCTCTTGCCATCCTTGCCAGCGGATCCGATGAAGTGTCCGATCCTTGTTCACCTTTTTCCCGCTGTGTTACGCTGTTTCACGCACCGATAGGGAGGGTTAGCTCTGGTGTCGGACCACACACCGAAGAATCTCTTAAGTCTGGACGAGCAAGGCATGACTGAACTCGTTGCCCGTTACGGCTGGCCTGCGTACAGGACAGGCCAGATTCTCCGTTGGCTGTATCAGCGGCGGGCCAAGACAATTAAGCAAATGACGGACTTGAGTCAGGCTGACCGGTCCTTACTGGCCAGTGAATATGTGGTCGGGCGGGTCGAAAAATGGGTTATTTTACGCTCTTCCGATCAGACGAGAAAACTGATACTCACCCTTGAAGACGGGGGAACGATTGAAACAGTGATTATTCCAGAGGGGGACAGACTCACACTCTGTGTTTCGACGCAAATCGGTTGCACACTGGACTGCGGCTTTTGCCTGACTGGCACAATGGGATTGAAACGCAACCTCAAGCCCCACGAAATTGTTGAGCAAGTATTGACAGCACAGGATCTGATTGATTCTGGGAAACAGCTTACCAACATTGTCTTCATGGGTATGGGTGAACCGCTCGCCAACCTAGAATCTTTGTCGGAAGCCGTACGACGAATGACGAATAAATCCTGGGGATTAGGGTGGTCACCTCGACGAATTACCGTCTCCACGGCGGGCATGGCTTCGCGACTTGAGAACATTGCGCCGTTGGGCGTTAATCTCGCTATTTCGCTGAATGCCACGACGGATGAACAACGGGCAACCCTGATGCCGGCCGTCAACAGCATTGCCCCCCTCAAGACTCTCTTGGCCGCTTGCCGCCGCTATCCACTGCCTCCCCATCGGAGATTGACTTTCGAATATGTTCTCTTGGCCGAAGTGAATGACCGAGAAGCGGATGCCCACCGGCTCGTGAAACTCATCCGGGGCATCCCCTGCAAGGTCAACCTGATCCCCTTCAACCCGTTTCCCGGCAGCCAGTTTCAGCGTCCAACGGATAGCGACATCTTGGCCTTCCAATCGATCATCAAACGAGCCCGCATCGACACGTTCATCAGAAAGAGCCGCGGTCGCGATGTCCTGGGAGCTTGCGGACAACTTGGCGACCTCTCTATAAACCAAGGAGTGGAAACCTTGACACAAATTGAATCCCGTTGTTAGCATGCATCGTCTCGATTCTCACCACCAAATATGACCAGTTCGCGTTTCCGGCACATTGTTTTCTGGCTCCTTCCGCTGATATTCCTGCTTATTGGGGCTGCCCAACCAACCGGCGCGGCGGAACCCAATGAATACATTCTTTCCAACGGGATGAAAGTCCTTCTGGTTGAGGTCCCCAAGGCTCCAGTGGCTACAGTTCAGGTCTGGTACAAGGTCGGCTCTCGTAACGAAGTGATGGGGAGAGCGGGTCTTTCCCACATGCTGGAGCACATGATGTTCAAGGGCACGGCAAAATATCCGAAAGGCTCCTTCTCGCGCCTCATCCGCAAGAACGGCGGGATGGACAACGCCTTTACCAGCCAAGACTTCACCGCGTATTTCGAGAATCTTGCAGCCGATCGGGTTGAACTTGCCTTGGAGATGGAGGCCGATCGGATGCAGGGGCTGATCTTGGACCGCAAGGAACTGAACACGGAGCGTGAGGTAGTCAAAGAAGAACGCCGTCTCCGAAGCGAGGACGATCCCCAGGGCGCATTGGTGGAAACCCTATTTGCCCAAGCCTACTTAAGCCACCCCTATCATTGGCCGGTCATTGGATGGTTCGGGGACCTGGATGCCATGACCCTCGAAGATCTCCAACGCCACTACGATACCTTCTACTCACCGAATAATGCGACCTTGATTGTTGTCGGCGATATTAATGCCGAAACCTTGCTCCCCACAATCAAACATTTATTCGAACCGATCCCGAGAGGGCCCGAACCCAAACCGGTCTCGACGATGGAAAGTGACCAGCGGGGCGAGCGGCGGTTTCTTCTCAAGCGGGAAGCCCAAGTTCCCTTCGTCCTAATGGGCTACCGTGTTCCCAACTACACGAGTGAAGATTCCTACGCACTGGACGTGTTAGAGACAATTCTCTCCCATGGGAAAAGTTCTCGCCTGTACCAAAGTCTCGTTTACGAGCAGAAACTCTCGCTGGCCGTCGGAGCAGAATATGGTCTGATGCAAGCCGATCCGGGATTGTTTTACTTTTATGCCCTCGTAAGTCCGGGACAAAAGGTTGAAGCCGTTGAAGACGCCCTCAACAAGGAAATCAAGCGCCTCCAGAACGAGCCTCCGTCAGATTTGGAACTCCAACGGGCCAAGAATCAGGTGGAAGCCGCCCGCGTCTTCGAGCAGGACTCCAACTTCCGCCACGCGATGCTGCTCGGGCAGGCAGAGACGGTGGGAGCAGGTTGGCGCAAGGTCGATCAGTTTCTGGATCGAATCCGTTCGATCACAGCAAAAGACGTTCAACGGGTTGCGCGCCAGTACCTGATCGAAGATAGACGAACGGTCGGGACCTTGCTTCCGTTACCTCCCAAACTACCTGATCAGCCCACGGGAGCCAGCTCTAAGGGGAAGCACTAGCAAATGGAACCGATCCGAACAACACTCCGACGTCGGCGATATCCTTGGGCATTCAGACTACTGCTCACACTGTTCATCAGTAGCGTGTTCATTTCATCTGCAACGGCAGCCGAGCTCGTTCCCACGAAATTCGTGACGAACAACGGGATCACGGTGCTCGTGCTAGAACAACACTTTCTGCCGATTGTCGAAATCCATGCACTGATCAAAACCGGGTCGGCTCAAGATCCACCGGACAAGGCAGGATTGGCAAATTTGGTCGCCAGCTTGCTCGACGAAGGGACCACCGCCCGTTCTTCGAAACAACTGGCGGAACAGATCGACTTTGTCGGCGGGGCTTTAGAAGTCAGAGCCTCCGAGGACTTTACTACCGCCTCAGCGCGCGTGCTTAAAAAGGATGTGGAACTGGGCTTCACCCTCCTGGCCGACATCATACAGCATCCAGCTTTCCTTAAACCGGAATTCGAACGGATCCGATCACAGATCCTTGGCGAGATGGTCAGCGACAACGACGATCCCGGCCATGTTGCCATGAAAGCCTTCAACCAACTGGTCTTTCACGGCCACCCCTATCGCTGGCCGCTGAACGGCACGGAAGAATCGCTCAGTAAAATCACACACGCCGATGTCTTGGGCTTCTACGCCAAGGAGTATGTGCCAACTCAAGTGATTCTTGCCGTCGTCGGAGACGTGGCAGAGGAACAGGTGACAGGATTAGTCCAAACTCACTTCGGAGGGTGGAAAAAAACCGCGTCTCCAGCCCGGACCACAAAAAAAACTACCGGGATCGAACGCAAGACCGTCCAGTTGATTGAAAAGGATCTCACCCAATCAAACGTTATCCTGGGCCATGGCGGCATCAGCCGCACGAACCCAGACTATTATGCCGTCACAGTGATGAACCACATTCTCGGTGCCGGAGGTTTCTCTTCACGGCTAATGGATTCGATCCGCGACAAGCAGGGTCTCGTTTACGGGATTATGAGTCACTTCGACGCACGCCTGATGCCAGGTTCATTTTGGGTGAATTTTCAAACACGCACCGAAGCCACGAATCAAGCTATTCAGAGCGTGTTGGTCGAACTCAAGAATATCAGAGACACGTCGGTTTCCGATGAGGAATTGTCGGAAGCAAAATCCTTCCTGATGGGCAGTTTCCCGCTAAGATTGGATTCCACCGCCAAACTGGCGCATGTGCTAGCTCAAGTGGAATTCTATGGGTTGGGGTTTGAATATTTCTCGCAATACCCCAAATGGATCGAGCGCGTCACAAAGGAAGACGTCCAACGCGTCGCCAAACAGTACCTTGATCCACAGCGCTATGCCCTCGTCGTCGTCGGCAATATCGCCAAAGCGAAGTTAAAACATTAACTGACTCCATTGCGAATGTCTGTGACTCCTTCCACTTCACCCGAATACCCATCAGCCAAATTTGATCGTCTCCGCAACGTGATCGCAGAAATGCAGTCCGTGTTGGTCGCATATTCCGGCGGAATCGACAGTGCATTGGTTTTGAAGGTGGCATACGAGGAACTGGGTGAACATGTACTTGCCATCACAGCCTTATCTCCGACTTTTCCGGCTGAAGAATTGGAAAATGCCCAACGGGTCGCACAAGAGATCGGTGCCCGCCACGAATTCGTGCAAACCGACCAGTTGGCTGTCCCGGAATTCGTCAGGAATGACGCCATGCGCTGTTTCCACTGCAAGACGGACTTGTACCAACTGTTGGAAGGCATGCGTCTGTCCCGGTCCTTCCAATGGGTCGCAGACGGAACCAATCTTGATGACCTCGGTGATGACCGGCCCGGCATCAAAGCAGCACGCGAATTGAAGGTCAGGAGTCCACTGGCCGAATGCTCGTTTTCGAAAGCTGATGTGCGGGCTGTGGCTCGGCGTCTAGGACTCTCCTGTTGGGACAAACCGGCCGCGGCCTGTCTTTCTTCCAGAATACCAAGAGGTATTCCCATCACCTTTGAAAAACTCCGTCGCGTCGAACAGGCAGAAGCTATATTGCATGCCGAAGGGTTCGTCCATATTCGTGTCAGGGATCATGGAGATATCGCGAGGCTCGAAATGGAACGCGGAGAATTCACACGGCTGGATGATCAGGAATTGAGAGCACGCCTTAGTTCACACCTGCGCAAGCTCGGCTTCCGTTTCGTCTGCGTGGACTTGGAAGGGTACAGGGCGGGCGGCGTCAGTTTGGGCTGACCCGCCCCATTCTGGATCTTATCGTGTGGTCGATTTGGCCAACGCGTCGAGTGCCTCGTCGGCGAAGCGACGGTGGTCTGTGTCGCTCAAGCTTCTCTCTACAACTTTTTCCGCCACCATCAAGGCGAGGTCGGTCGTTTGAGCCCTGATCTCTTGAATGGCTTTGCGCCGTTCATGATCGATTTCTCTGGTCGCGTCGCCTTTGATCCGTTCCGCCTCCACGGTCAGCCGCTGTTCGTTTTCCTCCATTAACCGTTGCGCACGTTCCTTGGCGGCCAGCAAGATGTTCTCAGCTTCTTTCGACGCGGCATTGAGCTTCGCCTCATATTCTTTCAGGGTTCGCTCGGCTTCCGAGCGATGCCGCTCAGCCTGATCAAGACTGTCCTTGATCTTCTTCTCCCGCTCTTCAAGCACACTCAAGATTCCCGGAAAGGCAAACTTGTAGAGTACGAAGAGCAGAATGCCGAAAGACACCACCTCCCAAAATATCAGCGAAGAGAAGAAATGCGATTCAAACTGCGGCATGTGAAATTTCAGGCACTGGGCACGCGACGCAAGGTCAGAGCACGATCTCCGACCTTAGCCTCTGGCCTCTGGCCTGCTCCTATTTCCGCAGGCCCATGATGATGAACGCAATGACCAGACCATAGAGCGCGATGGCTTCAACCAGCGCGAACCCGATCCACATATACTTACCGACACGGCCTTCCGCCTCCGGCTGGCGGGCAACGGCTTCGATCATCTTGCCGAAAATGTATCCAATACCCACTCCGGCCCCTGCAAACCCCGCTGCGGCCAAGCCCATACCTAACAATGCTGCGGCTGCTGAATCCATCGTGTCTTACTCCTCCCTTGTCTGATCTGCCACGCGTCAATGCGCGTGATCATCGTGGCCGTGCAAGTGAAATGCGTCTCCCAAATAGACGCAGGTCAGCACGGTAAAAATGTATGCTTGAATAAAGGCGATGCCGACTTCCAAGCCGTTCATCGCAATTGTAAAGGCAAAGGGCAGCCAACCGATCAGCAATCCCCCGCTAACGGCCAGCCCGAACAACACTCCAAGAATAACGTGCCCCGCCGTCATATTGGCGAACAATCGGACTGCCAAGGAAATAGGACGAGCCAATTGGCTGATAAGTTCGATCGGAACCATCAACGGCAACAACCACCCTGGCGTGCCAGGCGGCACGAGAACCCCGAGAAACTTTGCTCCGTGCAACAGGAAGCCCATCACAACGCTGAGGCCATATACCGCACAGGCGAATACGGCTGTCACAACAATCTGACTCGTCACGGTATAGGAGCCTGGGACCAACCCGAGTAAATTGCAGAAGAGAATAAAGAGGAACAGGGTGGCAACGAGTGGGAAAAAACGCATCCCGTCCTTCCCCATCGTATCGAGGATAATGCCACGGATGAAATCCACCATCATTTCAGCAAGGCTCTGCAACTTCCCCGGTACGAGTTGACGCGCTGAACTGGCCATGATCATCAGGATGGAAATCAATCCGACCACCACCCACATCATGATGACGGCCTTATTGATCGAAATATCAAGACCGCCAAGATCGATCGGCACATAGTTGTGCAGCTCAAACGGATGTAACGGACTTTCTTCCATGGAATTCTTCTTGATCTCCTATGAAGGAATCAACTCTTCGGCCATCGTTGTGCCATGCGGTAGGCGTTTCGAACTCCCGCCGCAGCGCCGAGCACAAGTCCCACCACCATCCCCCAGGGACTTGTCTCCAGGACGTACGTGTCGACTGCCCACCCAAGCCCTCCCCCCACGATTAGCGCAGCCAGAAGTTCCGTTCCGATCCGAACGGCCTGGCCAAGCCCCGCGTAAAACGGATCCTGTGTAGGGGGCATCTTCTACCCACGTGCAGGCGAGTACGCATGCGGTAACTGAGCAAGGTCTCTCCCAATGGCGGGCGGGCAATTCAAGCAGAATCCTCATGAATTTGTCAAGTTGGAGCTGCTGGGAAACAGGAGGATTGCTGGAGTATAGTGAGGCACGCATCACACGGTCTACAGATTCTCCTTATGGCAGATTTCTCGCGAGCATCTTCATTCCTCGACGGTCCTCCCCAACCTCTCGTCCTTAACCTACAGGGACGCGGCGAGAGCACCTTGGACCTCTATGGAAGAATCGCTTCTTCCTCACAGCCTTCCTTTTTACTCGAAAGCGGAAAGAGTCCCGCCGGGGTGCGCGCGTATTCGTTTATGGGAAGTGGGCCTGTATCCATCGTCCACGTTTCATCTGATCAGTCTGAAACCAGCGCAGATCCCTTTCATCCCTTGAGGCAGGCCCTTGGCGGCCGTCGGATCGAGGGAACGCCTGATCTGCCTCCCTTCTTTGGCGGGGCCGTTGGATACTTCAGTTACGACTTCGTAAGGCGGCTTGAAACGTTGCCTTGTCTCGCCCTCGACGACCTCTCCATTCCGGATGTTAACTTTGCATTGTTCGAATTAATTGCGGCCATTGATCACCTCACAAACCATATTCAACTCATTTTTTGCCCTTCGGTTGAAAGATTTCTTGGCGAATCGCGTGACAAACTTTATCGTGAGGGCTTAGATCGATTGGCTGAGTTGGAGTCAAAGCTGACGGCGCCGGGTCTCCCGCATGACGCAGACACCGTCAAGGATCCCGTTGTTTTCATGGCAGAACAGACACGAGAAGGCTATGAGAATCGCGTTCGGCAATGCCAACGGTACATTTCCGCCGGAGACATCTATCAAGCCAACCTGTCTCATCGTTTCGCTATAAACATCCCGGAGCTTGCCCGCACCGGATATGGACGCCTCCGTTACGAACAGGCCCTGTATCGAAAATTGCGCGACATGAATCCCTCCCCCTTTTCTGGCCTCCTGCATTTTGACGAGGTGTCTCTCGTCAGTTGTTCACCGGAGCGGCTCGTTCGAATTCAAGGGCGTTGCGCAGAGACGAGGCCGATCGCTGGCACCAGCCCACGCGGAGAGACCAATGCCGCCGATAAACTGCTCGTCGGCGAGTTAGTTAACAATGAAAAGGAGCGGGCGGAACATTTAATGCTCGTCGACCTCGAACGGAACGATCTCGGAAGAGTCTGCGAATTTGGAAGCGTGCGCGTCGACGAATTCATGGCTGTAGAGCAATACTCCCACGTCAGCCACATCGTTTCGAACATCAGCGGAAGGTTGAGAGCTGATGCCACACCGTTCGATGTGATTAGTGCCACTTTCCCCGGTGGAACGGTTACCGGTGTACCAAAAATCCGCTGTATGGAAATCATCGAGGAACTCGAGCCGGTTCGCCGAGGCCCCTATACCGGTTCCTTCGGTTACATTGGATGGAACGGCAATCTGGACCTGAACATCATCATCAGAACGCTTGTCCTCGCCGCCGGGAAAGGATATTTGCAGGTTGGAGCCGGTATTGTCGCGGATTCCGATCCGGCAAAAGAATATGAAGAAACGCTGCACAAGGCAAAGGCATTCTTCAGCTCCCTCCAAGGACTTTAACGATGTGGATCTACCTGAACGACCGTTTTGTCGATGAAAAAGAAGCGCTTGTTTCGGTCTTCGACCATGGCTTTCTCTATGGCGACGGCGTGTATGAAACAATCCGTTCTTATGGTTCCCGCATCTTCATGCGGGACCAACACCTATCTCGCCTACAACGCTCGGCTGACGCAATCGGCTTGAGAATTCCCAAACTAAATTGGCCGGCACTTCTACACGAGGCCATGACACGCAACGAAGTGGGCAATGATCAAGTCGATGCCTATATCCGAATCACAGTCTCCCGAGGCCCAGGGGACATTGGACTTGATCCTGCGTTGTGTCCCAATCCGACGATCGTCATTATGACCAAACCACTCACACCTCCTTCTCCAGATCACTACAGAACAGGTGTGTCCTTGATAGTAGCCAAGACGAGGCGCAACCTGCCAAGCGCTCTGGATCCGCAGATCAAAGCCACCAATTTCCTGAATAATATCTTGGCCAAGCAGGAAGCGATTGTCGCCGGAGCTTTCGATAGTGTCTTACTGAACTGGGAATCACACTTGACCGAATGCACCGTGAGCAATCTTTTTTTTGTGAAGGATCGCCGGCTCTATACCCCTTCCCTTTCATGCGGAATCCTTGAAGGAATCACACGCAGTATCATCCTCACCTTGGCGCACGAAGGGCAGATCCTGGCCGAAGAAGGTGCCTATACTGTGGCCGACCTCCAAAAAGCGGATGAGTGTTTCCTCAGCAATACGTCGATGGAAGTCATGCCGGCGACGAGCCTAGATCATCGACCTATAGGAAAGGGTGACCCAGGACCGATCACCCAACAACTCCACCAAATATTTGTCGCCAATCGTACAAGATTCCTCGCACCCTAGGTTCAGCACGCCATTGTTCTTATTGAACATTCTCCTGCCGCAGCCCGGCATGGGATCTGCATTTCCTTGACAGCCGAAACCAGACTGATATCGTTGGAACCATGCTCATGAGGACAAAAAGACTGTTGTCTAGCCACGTTACATCATTTCAGAAACTCTCTGCCGTTGCAGCCCTCGGCCTTTTAGTTGCACTCTCCACAAAGGAATCTGGAGCCGAGATCTACCAATACGTAGGAGCCAACGGGACTATCTCCTTGACCAACGTCCCTTCCGATGCACGTTATCAAAAGATTGAACTCGATTCGCCTCGCTTACACGAAGTCCTATCAGAACGAGAACTGGAACCAGTGATCAAACGCCATTCGTCGAGACAACGTCTGCACCCTGCTTTGATCAGGGCCGTTATCAAGGCCGAATCAAACTTTGATCCACGCGCCGTTTCGCGAGCCGGCGCAATCGGGCTCATGCAGCTGATGCCGCAAACCGCCGTGCGGATGGATGTGCGGGATGTCTACGATCCGGACGATAATGTGGCAGGCGGGACCAAATACCTACGGCAACTTCTTGATCGCTTCCATGGAAACCTACCGCTCGCACTCGCAGCTTACAATGCCGGCGAAAACGTCGTCGACCGTTACAAGGCGTTGCCTCCGATCGACGAAACCAGACGGTATGTGCGCAAGGTGCTTCATTACTACCGGACATTTCTGGTACGGGACGGCGTGATTACCGAATGGCATGTCAACCGGTCCTCCCGCGCATCGCAAGCAGAAGGCCTTGAGACTTCCGAGGTTTCTTCCCGCTGATTCCGTCATTCATCGCAACGCGACTGTGTTGCTGCCAGCCCGGGCGCTTCGTTTGAGGAAAGTCTGCTCGGTAATGTGCCCCCACACTATTCTCCCTCCACAGCGCTGCCTCGGCGATACATTGCGCAACTTGGATCATGTTCTTCACTTCCAATGCCGCTCGATTAAAAAACGGTTGGTCAACCAACTGTGCCCAACGGGAGAGCTGTGCGCAGGCCCTGATAAGTGACTCTCCTGATCTGATGACTCCGACCTGCCCCCACATAGTTCGCCGAAGAGAGTTCCGGAGTTTCTCAACGTCTTCGAGCGAGCCGATATGCTCTGTCTTTAAGGATGCTTCGTGAGCCGACAAAGAGGGTATCTCGTGTCGGTCTGCAAAAGCCACAGCCGCCGAGGCTGCACGGGCGCCGAACACCAATCCTTCCAACAAGGAATTGCTCGCCAAACGATTCGCCCCATGAACGCCGCTGCAGGCCACTTCGCCCGCTGCGAACAGCCCTGGTACCGAAGTGGCCCCGTTCAGATCGGTCCACACTCCACCCATCATGTAGTGCGCGCTGGGTGAAACCGGAATCCATTCTTCGGTGATATCGATGTCGTAACGAAGACACGTCGCATAGATAGTCGGGAAGCGCCGCTTGATGAACTCCGCGCCCAGCTGAGTGACGTCAAGGTACACATGCCGTGCCTTCGTCGCCGCCATTTCAGCCCAGATGGCCCGCGACACGATGTCGCGCGGGGCCAAAGCCCCCATCGGGTGATAACGGTGCATGAATAACTGGCCTTTGCTGTTTCGCAACTGTGCCCCTTCCCCCCGCATCGCTTCGGATAACAGGAACGGAGGACTTGATGGGAGGTAGAGGGCGGTGGGGTGGAACTGAATGAACTCCATGTCCTGGAGGATGGCACCGGCACGGAGCGCCATGGCGATACCGTCTCCCGTAGCGTTCACCGGGTTGGTCGTACGGGCATAGATCTGTCCGATTCCGCCGGTCGAGAGAATCACGGCACGAGCAGGAAGGATGAAGCGACGCCCCGTACGTTCGTCCATCACGAACGCTCCACAGCAGCGGCCTGCTTCGACCAGAAGATCCACCGTGAAGTGATAGTCCAATCGCTGAATGCGCTTCTGCCGCATGACTTCCGCAATCAACACCCGTACCATTTCGTTGCCTGTGGCATCACCTCGTGCCCGCAAAATTCGGCTCCTGCTATGTGCGGCCTCACGCGCAAATGCAAATTTGCCTCCGATCTTGTCAAACTTTGCCCCCCACCGAATCAACTCTCGGATGCGCCGAGGACCTTCTTCAACAAGAACACGTACGGCTTCTTTACGACACAACCCATGACCGGCCTTCAAAGTATCCGTCAGATGTATGGAGACGTCGTCCTCTTCGCTCATAGCCACAGCCACACCACCTTGGGCCTGGATCGAACTGCTCTGAAGTGGATGCCCCTTTGTCAGGACCAAGACACGTCCGGACCGACTCAACTCGAGTGCGGCACGTAACCCTGCGACACCGCTCCCGATGACGAGAAAATCAGCCTCTGGGGTTGGAACAGATGGGAAACGGCGCAAAGCCATATCTTAATTGGCCAACGACGGCGAGGCAGGAGTCGTCATGGCTTGGCGTCCTTTGGCGCCGAAGGGGACGTCTCCTTGAATTGCTTGTAAGAGCACGCGGTCCGTCCCAGCCCATTGAAGACGGGAATGGCCGCGCTGATGAAATCCTGGATCATCGTGATCCTTTTTCCATAGACCCTGCCAATGCACATACACATCGACGTTATCGCCCTCGATCATGATGCGTTCAATATTAAATTCGAGGGTAATGTCATTGAACGCTTCAAAATCATTTTCGGCATCGCGCTGAATAGTGATGAGAGAGTCGACCGGCGCCATAAGTTCCTTCATCGCCGAAAGCTGCTTTTGCACATAGGCCTCGCGGAGTGATTCTACCGCCCGGTCGATTCGTAGGTATCGTTCGTGATCCTCCGGATACTGGATCACTTTCCCTCCGCAACCCGTTCCGGCAATCAACAGGCAGCTACACACCAGCACTGATACATTCGACAGAACACGATTCTGCATGAGCGCAGTATAGGAATCCCCCACGAGACAGGTCAAGCAACCTTCATTTACGAGGCGCATCGGAAAACAACAAACGCCCGAATTACCTTCGCTTGCTTGCATTTTGGCAGGAAAGACTCTAGACTCTCGCGCGTAGGAGAGATATCGTATGGCAAGCGTGCTCAAAAAACGCCGGAAGAAAATGCGCAAGCACAAGTACAAGAAGCTGCGCCGGCGTCAAAAGTTTTTACGTCGTAAAAGTTAGGCCCACCCCGTCACAGCGAGGAGGGAGACATGCCCGAAGGGAAGAAGGTTCGCATTCGCGTCCGTACTGTGAATTGCGTCTACGCAGGCGATTTTCTCATCCCGCCCATGCGGAATCGAGTTTCCGACGCCATCAACGAAGAACAGCGACTCTTCATCAGCCTCACCGACGTCCTCATCAATGACAAAGATCGGTCCGATTTCGTCGCCCTCAACAAAAACCTCATCGAATCCATCGCCCAAATCTAGCAACACACGTTCTCCCTTCCCGGCTATTTCAGCCTCCTCCGTTTCCCACTTGGAATTCCATACCGCCCTCCTCTAAGATCCTTTTGCCGTCATGTCTACATTCAGACGCTTCCTTCCGTTTCTAAAACCCTATCTCCCCCGCATGTTATTCGCGGGTCTGCTCGTGATGGGTGTCGCGGCCATCAACCTCGCCCTGTTACGTCTGGCCGGTACAGTATGGGACGTTATCACGGTCCAGCATGACTCGGCTCGAATGGGCGAGCTCATTGCCATGTTTCTCGCGTTGGTTGTGGTTCAAGGCCTCTGCTCCATGGGCCACAGTTACATGACAGCTTCGGTCTCCCAACATATCGTGGCCGATTTCCGGACCCATCTCTTCAGCCACCTACAAACTCTGTCCGTCAGTTTCTTCGCACGGCGGAGGACCGGCGAACTGCTCTCGCGCCTGATGAACGACGTGACCGTCATTCAGTCGGTCGTCACCGAAACTCCGATCGACACGGCCAAACAACTCGTGACCTTTGTTGGTGGAATCGCTTTCTTGCTCGCCATGAATTGGCGGCTTTGCCTGTTGATCCTCGTGTTGCTCCCCTTGCTGGTCGTGGTAGCCAAATTGTTCGGTCGAAGGCTGAAATCCCTCTCCACGTCAATCCAAGATCAGACTGCGGCCACGAGTACCTTGATCGAGGAAGTCATCTCCGGCATCCGCATTGTCAAATCATTTGTGCAGACGAAACGTGAAAACAACAGGTTTGCCGAGCAGGTCGATCACACTCTTTCGCTGACGATGCGGAGAGCCAGCATCATGGCGATATTCATTCCCGTCATCAGCCTGTTGACGTTTTCAGCAGCCGCCGGAGTACTGTGGTACGGGGGGAGTCAGGTCATCGAGGGGACCGTCACACCTGGAGATCTGTTCGCCTTCGTGCTCTTCGCCGGAATCCTGATCGGACCATTCAGTTCAGCCGCACGGGTATTTGCTCAGATCAGAGAAGCACAGGGCGCAACCGAACGGGTATTTGAAATTTTGGACCAACGGCCAGAGGTCAGCGATGTACCAAACGCAACCGCGTTATCGAAAGTGTCCGGTCACATCCGCGTCGAGAATATCAGCTTTGCCTATGACCCCCGCCAGCCCGTCTTGGCGGATGTATCTTTCGAAGCCAGACCTGGTGAACTGGTCGCGATCGTAGGCCCGACCGGCGCGGGGAAGACGACAGCGATAAATCTCATCCATCGGTTCTATGATCCAATCGAGGGAAGAATCACAATCGACGGTCACGATCTTCGCCACGTCACGTTGGAGAGTTGGTATCGACAGATCGCCCTTGTCCCTCAAGAAACGATCCTGTTCGGGGGCACAATTCTCGACAACATTCGCTATGGCAATAGAGATGCGACGGAAGAAACCGTACAGGAAGCCAGCCGCGCCGCTTACGCCCACGACTTCATTATGAACTTCCCAGACCGGTATCAAACCGTCGTGGGGGAGAAAGGGATCAATGTGTCGGGTGGCCAGCGACAACGCATTGCCATCGCCCGCGCCATTCTCAAAAATCCACGTATTCTTTTGCTCGACGAAGCTACCTCCGCGCTCGACAGCGAATCAGAGCGGTTAGTCCAAGAGGCATTGGAGCAATTGATGAAGGGACGTACGACCTTCGTGATCGCCCATCGCTTGACGACGATCCAACGAGCCGACCGTATCCTGGTTTTCAACAAAGGCCGCTTGGTGGAAACGGGAACCCACAGCGAATTGATGGGACGAAAGGGGCTCTACCACTACCTCTATACCCTCCGATTTACCGAACTGCCGGCCTAGCGTTTGCCTCGAGTGTTGAATTCAACTTAAAACTCATTGTTATTCACCTCCTTACTCCCCTTGCCTCTGCCTCCCCAACTGGCACATACTGATTGCATAAAAGTATGACCTCAACACGCCATGACAATCCCCGCCCACTGAGTGGCTTGGAACCTGACGCAGCCCTTCTGGCGATCCTTGAAGGAACTGCGGCGGAAACAGGACAGGGGTTCTTTGCCGCGCTCGTTAAGAATCTGGCCAAAGCCCTCGGGACACACGGAGCCTGGGTGACGGAATACTTCCCCGAGACACGCAGGCTTCGCGCGCTGGCTTTCTGGATGGACGGGGAGTGGGTCAAAGATTATGAGATCGATATTGCAGGCACACCTTGCGAAGAAGTGATCAACACAGCCCAACTCGTCCACTTTCCTGACAATGTTTTAGATATCTACCCGCACGAGGAAGAACTCAAGCAGAACCAGGCCGTGAGCTACATGGGAGTACCGTTGCTGGATACTGACGGGCGTATTTTGGGCCATATGGCAGTGGTCGACCGACGGCCTATCCCCCCGGAGCCACACGTCCATGCAATTTTCAAGATTTTTGCCGCACGGGCAGCAGCCGAACTGCAACGACTACGGGCAGAATCGGACGTACGTGAGCGTGAAGAAAAAGTCGGCCACTTATTGGCCAGCGCGATGGACGCAATCATCGAAATGGACGATCAGCTCCGCATCACGCGCGTGAACCCAGCAACCGAAAAAGTGTTCCGCTGCCCAGCGGGCGACATGACCGGTCAGGATTTTCGACGCTTCGTCAGTCCCACGGATGCCGACCGATTGATCGCACTCATTACCGAACTGGACAACCGCCCCCAAGGAGAGCAGTCCCGCTGGATTCCAGGCGGCCTGACGGCACACTGCCCCAATGGCGAAACCTTCCCGGCAGAAGCCACCATCTCGCGTTTTGAGCTGCATCGGCAGAAGTTCACCACCGTCATTCTCCGCAACGTTCATGACCGCATGGAGGCCGAGCAGAAGATCCAGACACTGACTACGGAAACGATGTTGTTGCGTGAAGAATTAGAGGCCCTTCATCAGAATGGAGCCTTGATCGGTGAAAGCCCGGCGCTTCGGCAGGTGCTCCACGAGATTGCGCAGGTTGCCGGAACCGACACGACCGTCCTGATCACGGGCGAAACAGGCACGGGCAAGGAACTGGTGGCTCGTGCGATCCATGCATCCAGCAAACGTCGAGAAAGGCCGCTGGTCACCGTCAATTGCGCCGCGATTCCCGCCTCATTAATCGAGAGCGAGTTTTTCGGTCATGAACCGGGATCCTTCACCGGCGCAACCAAAAAACGGGAGGGCCGCTTCGCTCTCGCCCACAAGGGGACGATCTTTCTCGACGAGATCGGTGAACTCCCGCTCGATCTACAATCGAAATTGTTGCGTGTCCTACAGGAGGGGGAGTTTGATCCTGTCGGCAGTTCTGCGACAAGAAAGGTAGATGTACGCGTCCTGGCAGCAACAAACCGGAATTTGGCCAAAGCCGTTCAAGAAGGAAAGTTCCGAGAGGATCTTTTCTATCGGCTCAATGTATTTCCCATTCAGATTCCACCGTTGCGGGAGAGAGGCGAGGACGTCGTGCGGCTGGCCTCAGCTTTTGCACAGCGAATTGCCGCCAAGTTCGGCCGCACCATTAGACCATTAACCGCCGATTGCATGCACCGCCTCAAAGCCTATAATTGGCCAGGTAATGTGCGTGAACTGCAAAACGTGATCGAGCGGGCAGTCATAACGGCAATGGATGGAAAACTTAATCTCGACCGCGCCTTGCCGGAAGTCGCGTCCCTAAAGCCTGCATCATCCACGACAGTTCCTTCTTCCTCAATCGCCATTCGTACAGCCAAAGAGTTGGAAGAACTCGAACGGGCGAACATTCTTCGAGCACTGGAAACAGCGCATTGGAAAGTATCAGGTGAGCAGGGAGCCGCAAAGCTGCTCGGCATGAATGCATCTACGCTCTCCTCACGCATGAAGACACTCAAGATTCAGAAACCAAATTGATCCACATTTCGTAATCACCGCTTTCGCCCCCATCCTTTGCCTTCCGTTCGCGAATTCTCGTGAATCCATTCGCGACATCTCACAACTTTCGAAATCTCGCCTGACCGAAGGCCTCCCATACCACACCTAACTTGCTGAATTTACAACATCTCGCCTGACTCCATCATGCTGGCATCAATGCTGCTGTAGGGACTGGGTGTTGGATCATTGAGCCACGGTGAGGAGGAGCAAGATGACAACCCTGCGCGACATTGGATGGTGGTACTGGCTGGTTACTGTGGGATTGCTGAGTTCTGATCTTTTCTGGGGTCGATCAGAGGGCATCGTGCTGGCCATCGCGCTCTGTGCCGTCCAGATTCTTCATGTGTTCTGGTTGACGCGGAATTGGACCGCTTTTCCGATGCAGGTGCGGATGGCCTACCTGGTGATGTTGATAGGAGGCCTATGGGAGCCCCTGCACGGGATTCATTGGATACAGTTGATCGGAACATCCGCACGAGTCCTAAGCGGATACTGTTTCTTGGCGCGGACTCTCTCACTTGCACCCTGGAATCGGTGGCAGCCGATGAGCATGGCGCTGCTCCGCCGGACCTACTTCTCAGTCCAGGCCGTAATTCCTCCCTGCGGGGTGGTCTTTCGTGGAATGTCTATGGAGCGAGTGCAAGCATGAACTGGAAATTATTCTGCCGGAATGCCGACCGGCTCTTGTTTCGGCAACTATTGCAGAACCATCACATTACTCAACAAGGAGGATGCATTATGTCACAAGCGACCATCAGCGGAGTCATCAACGGAGTCAATGTGGATCGTCTCGGGGAGACGATCGACGCAATTCAGAAGGACACGAGCTTGGCCACCTCACAGTTCCGCGCGACCAATCGCTGGATCAACGGAGGCCACAACCGTTCTACGATTCAAGGGTTCTACGCGGCAGGCCAGGAGGACACCACTCGGACCAAACCGTTCGTGCTAGATGCCGATGAACCACCGGTGCTCGTAGGACAGGACCAAGCAGCGAACCCCGTCGAGTTCGTCCTGCATGCCCTGGCAGCCTGCCTGACCACATCGATGGTCTATCATGCGGCAGCCCGTGGTATCAGGGTCCAGTCAGTCGAGTCCACACTCGAAGGTGACCTCGACGTACAAGGAGTTCTCGGTCTCTCCGACAAGGTTCGCCCCGGTTACAAGGAAATCCGGGTGCAGTTCACGGTGAAGTCGGACGCGACGGCTGAACAATTACAGGAGCTGACGAAGTTCTCGCCGGTCCATGACATCGTGACGAACCGCGTTCCGGTGTCGATTTCCGTCAACACTGTCTAACAACACTGGAAGCCGAGGGGGCTTGGATGTTCTTCCAAGCCCCCTCGCCTCAACTCTCCTGATTCTATCTCATCGCCCCGCCGCTCGGAATGCTGTTCGCCGCGGAGATATATGTTCGAGGGAAGGGGCTCAAACAAGTCTACTGCGCGAAGCTGAGTGTCCTAAATGTTAAGGGGGAAACCGCAGCGGTTGAAGAAAAGCTACGGTGGGGCAACTCGGTGCGGGGATAGCAACGATCGCTGCCGTCTCCCCGCACGAATTCAACTGGCTTATCGACGATTGGCTTGGTCTCGTCGGCAGGATTCTTCTGCCAACATGCGCTGGCCTGACGTGGCATCCTTCGGGATACGAGCCATGCAGGCTTCGAGGGAATCGCCCTGAGTCCCTGAGGCAACCCGATCGCCGCTCTTCGAATCCGCGGCGCCGGACACGGCTGTCCGAAGCGCTTCATTATCCCGGCAGCTTTCCTCTGCTACCATGCGCGCTCCGGCAGAACTCCCCGCTGGAATCCGATCCAAACAGGCCTGCAACGAAGTGGTCGCCGCTCCCGAACCGCCGCCCGACGTCGCTGTACCACCGGTTCCCATCGTTGTTCCGTTCGTTGCACATCCACCCACCAACAGACCAAAGGCCGTTAACAGACTAAATACAAAGACCGAACGCTGTACCATATAGGGCTCCTCCATGAAGTAATAAACTAGCGCATTAGGGGACACCATCCTACTCCCAAATGCATAAGAAGGACAAGCAGGTAAATGGTGCCCAGACCAATCATACACTACCACCCATAGGCCTACTGTGAGCCAGGCACCGACTTACGATTCGCACTCCCCTGTAAGTCCATATCCAACATGACTGGCCCATCAGCTTTCTTCGGCTCGAGCTTGACCGGCATGCGATCGAGCACCAACTTGACCAAAGGTACGGCGGCAATATGGGGGGCCTTTTCCGAAGGGCTTGAGTAGAGATTGATCCTGACGCTTTTAGGCCGGTTAGTCGGCGACACTTCCGGAATCAGATCCTTTCCGATAAACCCTACGAGCAAGCCGCTGCCATCAGCCAACTTGTGAATTTCATATGCGTTTGCAGCCGGCGCGACACGCTCCAGCAGCAGATCAGGGCTCTGAGTCACCAATGCCATCCCCAACCACTGCGGGGCAATGAAACCGAAACTTCCCGTCGGCGCCTGAGAAAACGGGCTTTGGGGAGCGTTGAGTTCCGCTACGCCGTTTTTCGACCGCAACTGCTTGCGCAATTCCATTTCACTACCGGTAATCTCAATGACTACAGCCGCTGGAGCGGTAGTCTGTATCGGCATGACTTCTGTCTTACCGCCTCCTCTTGCCGCCTCTCCCGACTCAGAAAAAAGGCTGAAGGCTATTGCACCAATGAGGAGTGTTCGACAGAAGTGAAGAAGTTGGACCCTCTTACGCATAGGGGACATGTCTCCTACATGAATAAAGTCGTCACTGCGAACGGCTTCTCTGATAAATCAATACCACAACCACGGCCGTTATCGCCATCAGTGGCCCCGAGACAAAGGCCCCGGTCATTGCCGCCTCTAATGATTTATCATGAGCATTTGAGGACGCATTCTCGATAAGGAGCATCCCCCGACTAGACCAAAACAATATCCGCCAATCGCTCCCACGATGGCAAGCAACAGGGTCTTCATGCGCAACACCATAGGGAGCAGTCATCCATCATGACGCGATGATTCCTGTTCCAACAAAAGGGAGCTTGAACTTCTTCCGGTAGGCGCCCGGCGTGATCCCGGTAAAGCGCTTGAAGAGCCGCCGGAAAAACGCGGGATCTTCGTAGCCGACCTTCCAACTGATTTCGTCTATGGCCTCCTCCGTACGTTCAAGTCGACGCTTGGCGTCCCTTACCCGCAAATGTTGGATATAGCCGATCGGAGGATATCCTGTCGCCTGGGTAAACCTTCGTTTAAAACTTCGCTCAGGAAGCCCGGACTGTTTGACGACTTCTTCCACCGGGTTTGCCACCGTAAAATGCTTCGCGAGCCACTCCTGAGCCTGCAGCACCGCTGCATCTCCGTGGTCAGATCTGGGCTGAAATGCAATATAGGGAGCCTGCCCATCCCTATGCCATTGGAGAAGCATGAATTTCGAAATCGCCTGCGCCGCTGTGGGGCCGACAAACCTCGACACGAGATACAGCACCAAATCATGCCAAGACGCCGATGCTCCGGACATGACGAATTGTGCCCGTTCGCCGGAAGCGACCAGAACTTTGTCGAGACACAGACGAACCGCAGGGAAATTCTTACGGAAGGTCGCTGCGTATGCCCAATGAATCGTGGCTTCGTGCCCATCCAAGAGCCCTGTTTCGGCCAGTAACAGGACGCCCGAACAGGCCGAGCAAAGGAGCGCCCCTTTTCGATACATGTCCTTCAACCAATTCACAAGCTCGGGATGCCGCCCCGTCACCCACTCGCCGTGCTCAATCATCACGGAAGGGACAATCACAATGTCGGTCATTGTGATCTCCTCAAATGCTCGATGAATCTCGATCGGTAACCCGCTTGCAGTGTCAACACGGCCGCGCTTCGCCGAGACAAAGTGTGTGCTAAACGGCGCGGAAGCGGGCACCGCGTCATCAAAGCTCCCGAGCGACTCAAAACAATTGAGCACGTCGTACAAACCGCTCAGCGGCGAGACCATCACCTCAGGAATTACCACGAGGCTGACATACCAATGGCCGTCAGATGTGCGTGTTGACGGGGTTGGTGGCATAAATGAACCGGATGTGGCTAGTCTAGCTCTCCCCATTCCTCATCGCAACCCGTACCATCGGCTTTACATTATTTCACCAAGGAGGAGCCATGCCGATCGATGAACAAGCATTGAATCAGTTTCTGGAACGAGCCGTAACAGATCTCTCAGCCAGTTACGGTGGCGTCATGGTGAGCCTGGGCAATAAGCTCGGGCTCTATAAAGTGATGGCCGGGGCGGGACCTCTGAACTCTCTGGAAATTGCCAGGCGTGCGGGATGCGCGGAGCGGTACGTCCGGGAATGGCTGAACAGTCAAGCTGCCGGAGGCTATGTGACCTACCACCCATCGAGCGAGACCTATGAACTTCCAGCAGAGCATGCCCTGGTGCTTGCCGATGAGGATAGCCCGGCATTCTTCCCGCCGGCCTGGGAAGTGCCTGCATCGATGTGGCTAGACGAGGAGAAGGCGATCGAGGCGTTCAGGACAGGAAAAGGGGTTCCCTGGCATGAGCACCACGAACGGCTCTTTCATGGTGTTGCCGCATTTTTCAGGAGTTCCTATCGAGGATCCCTGATTCAATCGTGGATCCCGACCCTCACGGGAGTCGAAGCCAAGCTAAAAGCCGGTGCCAAGGTTGCGGATGTAGGATGCGGCCACGGGCACTCAACCCTTCTCATGGCTCAGGCATACCCCAACTCACGATTCTGGGGATTCGACAACCACGAAAAATCAATCGAAGCTGCGCAAAAGCAATCCCGGTCTCTGGCGCTCACTGGTTCCGTTTCGTTCGAGAAAGGAACCGCCCAGAACTACCCCGCGGAGGGATTTGATCTCATCTGTTTTTTCGACTGCCTTCATGATATGGGCGATCCGGTCGGCGCCGCAAAGCATGCGGCGAAGGCTCTCGCAAAAGATGGCACTGTGATGCTGGTTGAACCGTTCGCCAACGATCGGGTGGAAGACAATCTGAATCCCATCGGACGCCTGTACTACGCGGCATCGAGCACCCTCTGCTGCGCACACTCATTGTCCGAGGATGTCGGTCTGGCGCTCGGAGCTCAGGCGGGTGAAGCACAACTTGCGGCCGTTTTCCAGAAAGCCGGATTCAAGACCTTTCGGCGTGCGATCCACACACCCTTTAATCTGGTGCTCGAGGCAAAAATCTAAGACCGATATAACGCGTTAGGGAAGTTTTCGCACAAGATGAAGCTGACGCTCAATTACCAGGAGGTACCGGCAAGAGTAAGGGACAGAGCCCCACCGCCACTGGCTATACACGTAAAAACTCGGGATAGGTCTACTCCTATGCTGTAACAACCGGATAACTTCAAAACCTCGATGCCACCAGCGTGATATCCGCTCGTCTCCAGGCTTCTTCAAATTTCTTATGCACGCCAGCGGCTTCAGCATCTCGATTTTGGGCTTTCAAACTTTCTTCCAACCCAAAAAGCGCCCAGCCGTTGTTGGGATGTTGCTTAAGATCCTGCCGGTAAATCCGCTCGGAATCCTCTGCGTGACCGGCCTCGAGCAACACAGCACCCAACGAATGGCGGACCGGAATATGCCAGAGCGGCGGTTCGTAATAGCGCACAGCATCTTCCAGAACTGTCGCCTCCTCCAAGGCTTTGACGGCATCATCAAGGCGCCCCTCACGCGCGGCTATCTCACCCGCCACCACCCGTTCCGCAATCTTGGCGAGCTGGACAACCGGAACGACGCCGACTGTCCGATTCTCCGGGAGCCGACGAACCGCGCCGACTAGTTTTTGATGTTCCTGCCTAGCCTCGTCAAATCGTTTCTCCGCTGCCAACGCCACACCTCGACCGTAATGCCAAATGACCATCGTATAGACCAATTCTGGGGGCGGCTTGAGTTGGATAAGTAATTCTTCCCATTTGCCGAATCGAACCAGCGCGAATGTCAGCGTCGGAGTGAATTCCTCAAGCGCCGGTTCATGGCGTGCCTGTTCCCACGAAACGAGTTTCTTGAGATCGCGTGCAGCCTCCAATGCTTCGCGACTTCTGCCTTGCATAGTCAGGGCGGCCCAGAGGAAATGCACATTATGGGGATAATACCCCGTGGGATAGATTCCCGACAGCGATCGATGGGACAGATACTCGCGATCAACCGCAACTGCATGAACGTTGTGCTCCGCAGCTTTATCATAGAGACCCAACCTCAGATAAATATGCGCCGGCATATGCACCAGGTGGCCAGCGCCGGGAGCTATCTCGGCCAGTCGTTCCGCGCAGGGGAGCGCCCGCTCGGGTCGGAACGACGACTCCACAGCGTGAATATAATAGTGACAGGCGCCCGGATGGTCGGGATTGACGGCCATCGCCTGCTCCAGTGTCTTTACGATTTCCTCTGCATGTCCCTTGGGATGACCTTCAATCGTCCAGTAGTCCCAAGGTTGTAAATTCATCAACGCCTCCGCATAAAGGGTCCCTGCCGTCGCATCTTGTGGATGCTCTTGCCATAAGGTCTTCATCGCAACGGCGTACGCCGCATCGAGCTCGGCACGAGAACCGTCGGGCGAATCAGAGTATCTAGTCGCAAGGGCTCGTATATACGCTTGTTCTTTGGGGGATGCCTGCCCCATGAGTTGCAACGCCGACTGAATCGCCTGAAATGCCTGCTTCCCCTGTGACTCTCCCATCGGCAGGTTGATGTTTGGCCCTAACGCCAAAGCGATCCCCCAATAGGGCATCGCAGCGCGTGAGTCCAGCTTCGTCGCCTCTTTGAACGAATTGATCGCCTCCTCGTGATTGAACGCAAAGACGAGCCGTAATCCTTGATCAAAATACTGCTGCGCAAGAGGAATCGACGTGGTAATCGTGAAATGTAGTGTTCCAAGGTTGGTAAACAGGGGGATACGACCTACATCGGTCACCGGTTGAACGGTATTGGGATCTGCGGAGACGTTTGTCGGTGACGGCCCGATCAGTGATGCGGCAATGGCCAATCCGATGGCAGGGACGAGTCCGGCGTTCTTGGTTTCCCGTCTGTTCGTCAAACCATCCTCCTTTTCCTGTGGGCTATCAGGAGAATGTTAGGATAACGTTCTCCCCGGCGCGAGACAACCCCAATTCAGGCCCGACCATTCGCCGATGTTTCAAGAGCGTTCACCCAGCCATTCGTAGAGCTGGAAGTCTCCTTTCATATGCGGCACACAAATCATCTTAAGGCAGCACGCAACTAGTCGTTGATCAACATGTTCTACAATGAGTGTTGAGTAGAGAAAGGCTTGCACCGAATCGGATAAGGTGAGATCCTTAAGCGCTCATGGGATACAAACCGATCGAAAATTACGGCCTCATTGGTAACATGCGGACCGCCGCCCTGGTCGGGGTTGATGGATCCATTGACTGGCTCTGCTGGCCGCACTTCGATTCACCGAGCATCTTCGCCGCGATCCTTGACGACCGGAAAGGCGGCAAATTCAAGATCTCCCCGGCCGAAAACGGCGTCACCCACAAGCAGTTTTACTGGCCCGATTCCAACATCCTCGTCACTCGCTTCCTTTCACAGGCCGGGATCGGCCAGATCGTCGATTTCATGCCGGTCGGGCTTCGCCGGCGCGATCCGTCCGCCTATCCGCTCGTTCGCCGTGTGCAGGTCATGCGCGGCAGCATGACCTTCCGATTGCATTGCCTGCCGGCTTTTAATTATGCGCGCGACGAACACCGGACTTCGATTTCGAACGACGGGGTGTTGTTCACATCCGGTTCGTTGACTATTGCACTCATTTCGCCGCTCTCTCTCAAGACCGAAGGGACCGGTGTGCAGACAGAGTTCACGCTTCAGGAAGGCGAAACTGTTGCGTTCATTCTCCATCAAACTGACGCGAGCCGCGGAGTCTCGGCATCAACCTTTCCAGACGGACAAGGTGAAGAACTGTTCCAGCAGACCGTTGAGTATTGGCGACGATGGCTGAGTCAATGTACTTACATGGGTCGCTGGCGAGAGATGGTGCATCGCTCTTGCCTAGCATTGAAGCTTCTGACGTTCGAACCGACGGGAGCCATCGTCGCCGCTCCGACCTGCAGCCTCCCGGAAGGGTTAGGCGGAGCCCGCAATTGGGATTACCGGTACACCTGGATCCGCGACGCAGCGTTCACCATCTACGCGCTGATGCGCGTCGGCTTCACGAAGGAGGCCGGACAGTTCATGCGTTGGCTTGAGGATCGCTGCCACGAACTGGGTCCCGATGGATCGCTGCAGATTATGTACGGCATCGACGGCAAACATCGGTTGCTAGAAGAGAGGCTCGATCATCTCGAGGGATATAAAGGGTCACGGCCGGTCCGGATCGGCAATGGAGCCTACAATCAACTCCAGCTTGATATATACGGTGAGTTGATGGATTCCGTCTACTTGTACAACAAGTACGGCACGCCGATCTCATACGATCTTTGGGTTCACTTGCGACGCCTCGTCAATTGGGTCTGCGATCACTGGCATGAGCCGGACGAAGGGGTGTGGGAGGTTCGTTCCGGCAGGCGGCATTTTGTTTACTCCAAGCTGATGTGCTGGGTCGCCGTCGACCGCGGGTTGCGTTTAGCCGACAAACGCTCGTTTCCAGCCGACCGCGAACGCTGGGTGAAGGTGCGCGACGCAATCTACGAAGACATCATGGCCAAGGGCTGGAGTGGTTCGAGGCAGGCATTTGTCCAATCCTACGACAGCGAGACGTTGGATGCCTCGACGTTGATGATCCCGTTGATTTTCTTCCTCTCGCCGAGCGATCCTCGGTTTCTGCGGACGATCGACGCGATCATGCTGCCGCCGGAGAAAAGCGGGCTCCTATCGAACAGCCTTGTGTATCGTTACAACAACAAGCACACCCCGGACGGACTCGACGGAGAAGAAGGCACCTTTAACATCTGCACATTCTGGCTGGTCGAAGCTCTGACGAGAGCCGGGAAAGATGATCCGGCCAGGCTCCAGCAGGCCCGATTAATGTTCGAGCAGATGCTAGGATACGCCAGCCACTTACGATTGTATGCGGAAGAGACCGGGTACCACGGCGAAGCCTTAGGCAACTTTCCTCAGGCGTTCACGCACCTCGCCCTCATCAGCGCAGCCTACAATCTCGACCGTGCCTTAAGCGGAAAGAGCTAGGAAATCCGTCACTGCCAATGGTTGAGCAGTGGCGGCGCAACAAGCAAATGATTACAGACGTATGCCACTGAGGGAAGCAGAGGAATGGTTGAACGAAATACCAGCCGGGCGCGAACACACTGTTCGCGCTCGAACTAGCTTAGGCGGGGTCAATGTTGGAAACTGCATCTTCTCTGGACAGCGGGCCCATTACCGAAGTCTAACCGCTCCTCCTTCGACTTTGGTATCCGCGACGAACTTCTCGATGTTCCGCTCTATCAATTCATTCACGAGGTGTTCAGCATCGCTTGGGTCAAACCAAAACACCTCGTTGTTTGCACTACCGAACACCCGTTCCTGTACCGAGCTTTCATCACCGTGATTGGCTACCCGAACCATCATGGCATTCTTGGCAGTGATCTCGGTGCCGCCGAACCTGCTGACAGCGGTAAGAGATAAGTCTTGGATATTCCCGGAAATTGTGGCATCAGGTCGGGAGGAGCCCCCCTGGCCGGCTAAACTTGCCTGCCACCCTCGCTTGTTCAATTGTTGTACGATGCCCTTTGCGACAGCCTCGCCGACCGTCCCTCTCTGAAGATCGAAATGACTTGTGCTGCCCCAGAAGTGTGATCGCGTGCCTAGGTGGCTGTGGTCTGTCCGCCCGTCATCAAACGTCTCGACCACAACCCTGAGTCCATTTCCTGTTTGCGCAATAGCCGTGGATCCTTGAGTCGCAGCGCCCGGTATGGCGATTTCAATCCGTTCACCCGTAGAAGCGCATCCCGTCAACACCCAAAAGCAGACAGCCGCCGCTTGCCCCATTCGATTGATCTTCACAAGTGCCTCCCCTCCTCGTTATGCCGGCCTTACTCCGGATTGATTCGTTGCTCTCGACTGTCCACTACTGCGCGACAAAATGGGCTCGACGATTCATTTGATAACAGTGCTCGCTTTGCTCCTTGCACAATGGTCTCACTTCGCCGTAGCTGGTGGTCTTCAACCCGCGAGGAGGAATTCCCAGATCCTCAAGATAACGCTTGGCCGCTCGAGCTCGTTTTTCTCCCAGAACCAGGTTGTACGCCATTGTGCCTCGTTCGTCGCAGTGCCCCTCAATCAGAATGGATTTACCAGCATTCATCCTGATCCACTCGGCATTCGCCTCCATGACCGGAAGGGCGTCTCCCCGAATGACAAATTGATCGAAATCAAAAAAGACATCCCCCAACCCTGACGGATCGGGCTGGGTCGATTCGTCCTTCGCTCCCACTTCTTCTTCCCGCAAGGAAGACGACAAGGGGGCTGACGGCGGTGTCTTGGTATCCCCGCTACGTGAGGGAGCCAGATAAGTGTCAGACTCCTCTCTCATTGCCTGGCGATCATCGGCTGGGATCGTGACCATAGGATCCGGACTCACGGTTTCTACAGAGCCTATCGTCATTTTCTCCTTTGCCGTTGAAGATCCATCTCCGGAAGACGTCGCCACGCGCTTTCCGGAACAGCCTCCTGCCATGCCAAGAACCCCAAGGCACAACAACCCCCCAACAGCCTTGACCAGAATCGACCCGCTCTGCATTCTCCCACCTCACCAGGTGAACTGCGTGCTTGCTCTCGCTTGTTACCTAATACCTCTGCTTTTCGAGTGTAGGAACGATCTGGCTCTGCACGTCTTCGGTAATGCTATAGCGCATATAGGGATTTTCAACCATTTGGTTCGCATAGAGCCGACCCGTCGGCGCTTCGATCTTCACATCGACTTTGGCAACACCTTTTTCTGTAATGGTGAACTCCCTCTCGATGGAATCCCGAACGTAGGGATGCCATACGATTAATTTGTATGTTCCCGGGGGAATATCCGAAATGCTGAACTGTCCCTCCTGATCCGTGATGGCATAATACGGATGGTCTGCCACAAGGGCCCAGCTTTCCATGTAAGCATGAAACCCGCACTGCATCACAAACACACGACGATCTTTCGTCATGTGAACACGCTGGGTGACTGGCTCACCCTCGTAATGCTTAGAAAAATGTGCGCTGAGCCCTGCTTGGTTAGGATAACGTTTGCTGATCGGCAACGGCACGTTGAAGAGCACTCGAGGCCCGAGATGCGAGGTTTCGTACGCTTGAATATCATGCATCGCGGGATCCATATTCACGACGACCACATCACGCTCGTCACGCACCAGATTCACGAACGGGAGGAAGCGGCAGTCGACCGCTTCTATGCGAGGCGGCTTTGCCTCAGCGAAGGGCTTCCCCTTTTCAATGGACTCGATGTATACCACGACCTGACGAAACTCTCCACTTTCACCAACGTCAAACGGCTGAAGAAGTCGCCACCCCCTCCCGTCCGAGATCCGTCCGCAGTAGACTGCATCAGGCAGGGTCGTCAAGTTATAGCCTTTTGGTTTCGGGACGTCACCCGTGAGAGTGACCGTGCCCTT
>NZ_CDLUDY010000002.1:0-2037 GCF_975968855.1 Petrachloros mirabilis | reverse complement strand
GTAAGGAGCGCGCCCATTTTTTGGGTACAACGGCCAGGATAAGTTTCGCCCACGCTTTGGAGGCCGCCGACGAACTTGAAAGGACGTGCGCGGCACAAATCCAGGTCGTCGGTCAAAAGACGCGGCGTGATCGCTGATCAGTCTCCCGATTGTACTTCCATCGTCTCCAGACCGGAGACTACGTCGAGACGAGGCCGTTGGCGGTGGTTGGGTGAGGAGGGTGCAAATATGGTACACGGATCAGGTCGATGTAGCCGCGGGCTGCGTGTCCCTCGAGCTACATTCACCGAATCCAGCCAGACTAACCTCAATCGGCACTTCTGATAGGATTCTCTGTGGAGCCAACGGGAGTCGAACCCGTGACCTCAACAATGCCATTTGCGAGAACATACGCTAATACGTTGCAGGATTATCTTTGATCGGACAACCCATCTTGGTGGGTATACGGAGGGTACACGGGTGGGGCCGAGATCCGTACGCTCTTCCGGCCGTATGTCCCAGCTACGTACCACACATGATTCTCGCTCGAGGGGCCTTGGGTCTTTGTGCCAGCATGGTCAGCTGCCACTCCGGCAAACCGTTGACGGCGTGGCGCCTCTGCCCTCCAAGAAAGCAGATCGGTCCGGGACCGGAGACGCGTGTGCTTTGTCACGGCAACTAATCCGACCCGTGTACGTTCACGATAGCTAGATGGCCTTCCAGCTACCGTCGCCGAAAAGCGCTCATCCTGCTTCGTACTGTTATGTCATCAGCCGGCACGATGACTACAGACAGTGGTGATGAATGTGGAGAATCCCTTCTCGAGCTCTTCGGAACAGTCGATGTCTTCGGCGGATATTGCGGTGGCGATTGACCGATGTGAGAGCCTCGGTCGGGCCATCGGGCAGTTCTCAGACAGTCCGCAGATTTCGCGACTGCGCCTTCAGCTGAAAATCGCCTTGAACGACCTTCGGGCCGAATTGGGGAAGCGCTCGAAATGGCCCTCGGGTTGAGCACGCCGTTTCAATACATGTTGACGTCGGCGAGTAGATCCTTGGTGGAGATGGCGTCGCGCATATCTGGACCTCTTGTGCCAGGCGAGCTGAGAGGGTCGAACGGCGGATGCTCTGCCGCGATCTTCTCTGGGATTTTTCTTTCAAAACCGTGACTCACCGCTGGACTACTTTTCCGATCCCGTACATAGACCTCCCGTAGCACGTAGTTCATCCCAACTGACGTTACGTCAGGTACATGCAGCCTTCAGTTGCATTGGTGATGGGATGATCATTTCAGACCAGGATGGCAGAATCCAGTTTTTCAATTCCGCAGCCGAGCGAATACTTGGAACGGATCTAAGGGGGCGGGAGGGGACCTCAGACTGTGGATTCTTTGAGATTGACCAGACCACACCCTTGACGTCCGGGAGACTTCCTCTTTCCAGGGCCGTCCGGGGCGAGCACGTCGCCGAGGAACTGATGTTTGTGAGAAACCCGGAACGGCCGGCAGGGCTGTGGATACGGGCCTCAGCCGGCCCCATCACGAGTGACGAGCATTTACTCGCTGGCGGTTGGCTAGTGTTTCGGGATGTTACCGAATCTCTCAACGCGCGCGATGAATTGCGGCGGTTGGCACGAGTTGTGGACCAGACGGCCGACAGCGTCGTCATCACAGACCGGTACGGTGTCATCGAGCACGTGAACCCCGCCTTCGAGACCACGACCGGTTTCACCCGCGACGAAGCCGTAGGACAGACGCCGCGGATCCTCAAGTCCGGCCAGCATGACGCCGCTTTTCACAGGCAGTTGTGGGATACGATCACGGGTGGAGATACGTGGCGAGGATCCATTCTCAACAAGAAGAAGGATGGCGAACACTACTGGTCCCACCAGACCATCTCACCCATGAAGGATGACGATGGGAATATCACGAATTATGTCTCCGTCTTGAAGGACATTACAGACTTCATTAGGCGCAAGAAGCAGGAGCATGAGATAGCAATAGCGCGTCAGGTACAACAATTCTACTATAACGCGGAGATTTCGATACCCGGCTTTGACG
>NZ_CDLUDY010000001.1:0-2488 GCF_975968855.1 Petrachloros mirabilis | reverse complement strand
TCGACCGACGAATCGGTCTACTCAGAGCTGCAGGATTTCGCCGAGAGCGGTGTCTCGGAAGCCTGGGTCATGGAAGGCAAGAAGGGCAGTGCGCCGAAGAAGGTGCGTCCCTACCGGCTGGACTACCGGCCGCTGATCGATCGTGACCTGACGGACAAAGCGATCAGTTTCATGCGGCGCCAGGCAAAGGCCAATAAGCCGTTTTTCGTCTACCTCCCCTACACGGCCACGCATTTTCCGGCAATCCCGCACCCCGACTTCGACGGCAAATCCGGCAACGGGCCATGGGGCGATATGCTGATGCAGATCGACAGCTACGTTGGCGAGTTGCTCGAGACTATCGATGACCTCGGGTTGGCAGAAGATACGATCTTCATTTTTACGGCAGACAACGGCCCGGAGGCGTTGAGCGCCGGCGAAACGTCGATGACGATAGAAACAGCTATACACGGTTCTTCCGGTCCGTGGCGTTCGACGTTGTTCACCGGCTATGAGGGTGCACTTCGCGTACCGTTTGCCGTCCGGTGGCCCGATAAGATTGAAGCGGGTCGAGTGAGTGATGAGATCGTTCACGCGATGGATCTCTTTCCGACGCTGGCTGCAATCGCCGGAGGCGACGTCCCGTCAGACCGCATCATCGACGGCATCGACATGTCCGAGTTCTTCCTTGGATCGAAACCAGAATCAGGCCGGGAGGGTTTTATCGTCTACATGGGTAACGACGTGTTCGGCGTGAAGTGGCGCGATTGGAAGCTTCACTTCAAGGAGCAAACGGGATGGAATGGCGTGCTGCGCGAGTACACGATGCCTCGCCTCTACAACCTGATCAACGATCCGCAGGAACGCGATAACGTGCTGTTCCCGCACACGTGGGTGCCGAAGGCTGCGTTGCCGCAGCTGCAGGAACACGTGGTATCGCTCAAGAAATACCCGCCGATCCAGGCCGGCCAAAAGGACCCGTATGAACCACCGAAGTAGCGATTTGCGGCGACAAAGGGGGTTCTTGACATAGCCTTATGGAAGTCGAAAAGAAGAATAATGCGGCTGTCTCTTTGATAACGAGCGTATTCGTGCTCGCCATTGCATATGCCGTGCTTCGTTATCACGTCGCCGGACCGGTGCCGTGGAAGGACTTCCCATTCTTCATCTTGAACAAAGGAATTTCGCTCGCTGCATTTGTGTTGATTGCGTGCAATTTCGGCTTCGGTCCTCTCAGAAATGTCGGTGTTCCCGTGCCGGAGAGCTGGTTGGCTGCCCGAAAGGCAGTTGGAATGACCGGGTTTCTGCTGGTGCTTGTTCACGCGTTAATGAGCTTCTTGCTATTCAAACCGGCGGTATACGGCAACTTTTTTTCCCAGGACGGGACTTTGACCTTATTCGCCGGTCTGAGCATGCTCACAGGGGTCCTGGCGTTTGTGGTCCTCTGGGCCTACAACCTGAGTTTCCAGACATTCCTGCGCGAAGACAAAGCCTTCATTTCATTCATCACATCGCGCCGATTTCTGCTCGTCGCATTCATACTTGGCGGTGCCCACCTGTTGTTCATGGGCTATGCGGGTTGGATGAAGCCCGGGGACTGGCACGGCGGACTGCCGCCTATCAGTCTGGTCGCCTTCGCTGTATTCGCGATGGCCTACATCGTCAACCTGTTCGGCCGTGAATGATCGGCAAACTCTTACCAACGCGACGGTCCCTTCTCCGTAGCCGAGAGATTGGCTTAGAATCCCAGTACTCTCACTTTTATGCTCAGTCAGGCCCAAGTGAGACGTAACTCCCTGAAAAGCGGGTGTAGTTCAATGTTAGAACATCAGCTTCCCAATCGGAGTCGCTGAGTTGGGCACACCACTAACTGCTTGATTTCCGTGGTCCTGTGGCCACCGGTTTCAACGCGTTAGATCACCCGAAAGTAACCAACTGAATTCGGCAGGCTTTCTGAGTATGCTCAGTTTTACTCTCACGATTGCGAGAGCGGATGCTCATAAACAGGGCTAATCCGAAATGATGACTGGCCAGGAGGAAGGAATGAAAATCATAAGGGCTATCGTCTGTTGCTTCTTGGCGGTCTCTTCGATTGCCGACGCCCAGCCGCAGCAAGGCGTACTCTTCACCAATGTCATGGTCTGGGATGGAACGAGCGAGGCTTTACGCAAAGCCGACGTACTCGTTACCGGAAACAAAATCTCCGAGATCTCGGACGAGCCGCTGGCCGTTATCCAATCAACGGACATGACGGTTATCGACGGCGGCGGCCGTACGCTTATGCCCGGACTGATCGATGCCCACGTCCACCTCAACATGCAGTTCGGTGGCCACGCCACCGACCGCGGCATCCAGGGCATGCAAAACCTGACCTGGGAAGAAATCGGGGCACTGGCCTATGAATCGGCGCGCGAGTTCCTACCGGCCGGGGTGACCACCGTGCGGGATCTCTGTGGGATGTCCCAGGGCTTGCGCAAACATATCGACAGCGGCGTGCTCGAAGGGCCGC